>CALCIK010000216.1 GCA_937907475.1 uncultured Bacteroidota bacterium
GTTTTGATTTTCCGAAACTGTTCCGTAAAAGTTACGGAGGTGTTTTGATTTTCCGGAACTGCTCCGTAAAAGTTACGGAGGTGTTTTGATTTTCCGAAACTGTTCCGTAAAAGTTACGGAGGAGTTTTGGTTTTTCGAAACTGTTCCGTAAAAGTTACGGAGGAGTTTTGATTTTTCGAAACTGTTCCGTAAAAGTTACGGAGGTGTTTTGATTTTCCGAAATAATGCCTCAATATTAAACAGATGACATTTCTGCCCTAAAACAGACATTGACAAAAATCTTTGGTAATGTTTACCTTATATTGTTAGGCGGCATTGCAATTTATAGCTTGCAATTTTATATAGACAATCCCTGTATTGTACTGCAAATGATCGATTGTTTTGAGAGATAAAGGAGGGGACAGGTAGGCGCGATGGTTTTCCATTGTACCAATTTTCCTGAAGTGGTCATTGAATAGTTTAAATTCAATTGATGCTACAAACGGGCTTTTAACAACTTTACAGGTAAGACCTGATAGATTTGCCGTTTCAGTTCCTCTTTATCTTCGGGTAAAAAGACTACTTCAATGGGCAAACAATAAATAGGCAGGTTTAGGTCTTGAATTTCTTGCCTAAATGGTAAAAGGCGCGTGGCATCTTTTTCGGTGGTAATAATGATTTTATGGTTAGAGGAGATTTGGTTGAAGCATTCGCTGATTTGGGTTAAATCTTGAAGCGAGTAGGGATGATGGTCGGCGAAAAAGAGGGTTTGCATCGTTTGGGTATGACTTTTCAAAAAATCGGTGATGGATTGTGGATTGGCGATGCCACAAACTAAAAGAACGGTCAAAGAAGATGCCTCTTGCAAATTAATCATTTTACCGTCCTCGAAAACAGGGTACAACCTGCCATATCGATAGGAAGAAAAGAATAGTGATTGATGTGATAGGGGATTGATCTCGCTTCGGATGGACTGCTTTTCACTTGGACTGAGCGTTTCAGGGCATTTTGTTACTAGGATGATGTCGGCACGTTTGTAGGCTGCCCTGCCTTCTCTCAACCGTCCTGCGGGAAGAGGAAGGTCGTGGGTAAAGCGGGTATGGTAATCGGTTAATAAAATAGAAAGTTGAGGCTGAACCTGTCTATGTTGAAAAGCATCATCGAGCAAAATGACCTGCAATTGTGGGTCTTGTTGTATCAATGTTTCGATGGCTTTTACCCTGTTTTCTCCAACTGCCACCGTAATATCGTCAAACTTTTTTTTGATTTGAAAGGGTTCATCACCAATCAATTCGGCATTTGCGTGTTGGTCTGCAATCAGAAACCCCGAAGTGAGCCGTTTATAACCCCTGCTAAGCGTGGCAAGTTTAAAATTCGGACGAAGTAATTTGATGAGGTATTCAATATGAGGCGTTTTGCCGGTTCCTCCCACACTTAAGTTACCCACAGATATAACAGGTATAGGAAACGACTTGG
The DNA here is from genome assembly GCA_937907475.1 of uncultured Bacteroidota bacterium. Lineage (GTDB taxonomy): Bacteria > Bacteroidota > Bacteroidia > Chitinophagales > UBA2359 > UBA2359. The sequence continues at coordinate 1,456 of CALCIK010000216.1, forward strand.
ACAGAAGTATTCCCTTATCATAAAGTAGGTTTCGGAAAGCGGTTAACAAAGCGAAAATTGCCGAAAATGGCAATAAAAACAGCTTTATTAGATAGTTGATTTGCTTATTCATTCATTTGGGGCTAAGGAAGGGCGGATTTGGCAGATTTGTTTTGGGGGATTTAAGGAACATACAGCGATAACTAATGTTTGATGAGGTGGGTTGTCTTTTTGCCGTATTCAAATAATGGGGTAAATTAATACCTATTTCGTTTGAAATCTTTTACCTCAGCATTAAATTTGCCTTTATGTCTAAATATTTGTTTTTATGGAGCACGATGTTTCTTGCGTTCATCTTATTTTGTATCATCGGGGCATGTAAATCCTATCCCCAAAATTCTTCAAAGTCAGTACCCGTTTCCCACGATTTATGGACTCAACTGTTGCAAAAGTATGTCAGTCCAACCGGAAATGTAAACTATAAGGGCTTTATCGAAGAAAAAGAAACCCTCGACCAATATCTGCAACTGCTACAAGCCAACTACCCAAACAACAACAATTGGTCAAAAGCCGAACAACTTGCTTATTGGCTCAATGCTTACAATGCTTTTACCGTAGCCCTGATTACCGAAAACTATCCTGTCAAAAGCATCAAAGACATTACAAAGGGGCCGAACATTCCCTTTGTCAATAGTCCTTGGGACATTAAATTCATCAACATCGAAGGAACGGTTTATGACCTCAACAATATAGAACACAGCATCTTGCGCAAAAAATTTAACGAGCCACGCATACATTTTGCCATTAACTGTGCTTCTAAATCCTGCCCAAATCTATTGCCCGAAGCCTTCACCTCCGATAAATTAGAGGAACAATTAACAGCATTGGCAAGATTATTTTTGTCTGACACAAGCAAAAACATTATTCAAACAGACAAAGTGCAGTTGTCAAAAATCTTCAGTTGGTTCAAAGGAGATTTTACCAAAAACGGTAAAACCCTCATCCAATTCCTCAATCAATATGCACCGGTTACCATTCAAGAAGATGCAGAAATTTTATTTCTGGACTACGATTGGCAATTGAACGAGTAAAAGGTAAATTTGCAGCTATTTCCCAAAAACAAGTTAGACCACAGCAATTCGAGGATAATCAATTTTTATTTGATAAGTCTAAACACTGCTTGCACGACTATAAGTGCGTCCGTCAATTGTAATTTGATTGTCTCGGCGGTCAATGCTCACTTCGAGGTGTTGCGGATGTTGGTAAGTGGTGCTTTCCGATTTTAAATCGTAAAACTCCAGCAGCAAAAGATTTTCCAATTCTTTAACCACCTTATATTTACCTTTGATGGGTAAAGGCGGTTGGGCATTTATTTCAAAATCGGTGTCAGAAAAAGTGTAGAGGATATACCAAGGTTCGCGGTCGCTTCCCACCCCATTGTATTTCCATATTCCTTTTAAGAATTGTTGATGCAATTGAAAAGGTTGTTCTTTGCCTGGACCCAGCAGGTAATAGGACAAAACTACTACTGCAAACAGGATATACATAAACATCAGCGTATAAAAAACGGCATGGCTCATGCGCTAATCTTTTCTTGAGGAAGGATGAAAAACGCACAAATATAGCAAAACCTAAGTAAGAGTGTCGTTTATTGCTTGAAGGCTGACGACAAATGATGGGTTGCGAGATGATAGCGAGGATGTTAAATTGCGTTAAACCTTAAAGTTCATGGAATAAAAGCAAGGTTTAAAGCGTCAAAGAAGCCTATAATGAATTTTAAACCCCAAAAATCAAATTTTTTATGAAGTATCTAAAGACGAGGATTTGGCAGAGCGTTTTTGCACTTGCCCTGTTTATGGTAGGAGTGGTTGGTTTTGCACAACCGCCACAAGGTAAAGTTGACCCTGAACAACGTGCTCAAAAAATGACCGAGAAAATGGTCAGCGGTTTGCAATTAGACGAAAAACAGGCGGCAGCGGTAAAAGAGATTAACCAACGCTATGCAAAACAACATACGGAACTATGGCAAAATTCCAAAGTAGATCGAGCCGACAAACCTGCCCGTATGCAGGCTTTGAGTCAGCAAAAGGAAAATGAACTCCAATCAGTTCTGACCAAAGAACAGTTTGGCAAGTTCTTACAAATGAAAGAAGAGCATCAAGGTCAAATGAAAGGTAAAATGCAAGGCCGCGATCATCAGGCACCGAACCCCGAAGAGCGAGCCAAACACCAAACCGAAAGAATGCAAAAACAACTGAACCTAACTCAAGAGCAAGCCGAAAAAGCCGCACAAATCAACCTGAAATATGCTAAACAAGCAGAGGCTCAACATCAGGAAAGACAAGAGCAGCAAAACAAACAGAAAAAAGTGCGCGAGCAACAGGAACAAGAGTTAAAAAACATCCTGACCGAAGAACAGAAAAAACTGTTTGACCAACAAAAGCAGGAAATGAAAGGAAAGCATCACAAAGGCGGGAAAGGTCAGAAACAGAAAATGTGGTAGATAATTGAACCATAGGCAGTCTTTTTTGCCTAAAGTAGTAAAAGCAAAACGCTGCAACTCTTGTAAAAAAGTGTTGCAGCGTTTTTTGTTGTAGCCCGTAGGGGAATCGAACCCCTGTTGCAAGAATGAAAATCTTGTGTCCTAACCCCTAGACGAACGGGCCAAGGTTGCTTTTTTCCAAAAGCGGTGCAAAGATAGGTTCCTTTTTCGTTTTTACAAGCACTTGCCTAAATTTTTACGAAAATTAGGTATGTTTCTTTTTGATTGCAGTCATTTTAACTAATTTTGCATCGTTAAAGTTCAATAAATTCACTAAAACCACATCAAACATGTCCACATACAAAATTGCTATTAACGGTTTCGGACGTATCGGACGCTTAGTCTTGCGCGCATTTTTAGAGCGAAACATTCCAAATGTATCAATTGTTGCCGTCAATGACTTAACCGACAATCCTACTTTAGCACATCTTTTTAAGTACGATACCGCACATGGAATATTTAATGGTACGGTAAGTGCGGATGATGAAACCATTACGATAAACGGAGTGGCTATTAAAGCCCTTGCTGAAAGGGATCCGCTTAAACTTCCTTGGAAAGAAATGGGTGTTGATTTGGTTTTGGAGTGTACCGGATTTTTTACGGCAAAAGAAAAAGCCCAATGGCATATTGATGCGGGTGCCAAAAAGGTACTCCTTTCTGCCCCCAGCAAAGACGATGTGAAAACCATCGTATTGGGCATCAACGAACACGACCTGACTGCCGAAGATTTAATTGTTTCAAACGCATCTTGTACCACCAATTGTTTAGCACCAATGATTAAGGTATTGGAAGACAATTTTGGCGTTGTCGAAGGGTTATTTACCACTATTCATGCCTATACTGCCGACCAAAACTTGCAAGACGGTCCTCATAAAGATTTGCGCCGTGCCCGTGCTGCCGCACAAAACATTGTTCCCACCTCTACCGGTGCTGCCGATGCGATTGTTAAAGCTATTCCCAAGTTGAAAGGTAAACTAACCGGAGTAGCTACTCGTGTACCTGTCATTACCGGTTCGTTGACCGACCTCAACTGCATTTTAGAAAAACCCGCTACTGTTGCCGAAATTAATGCAGCATTTAAGAAAGCATCGGAAACCAATTTAAAAGGAATATTGGAATATAGCGAAGCTCCCTTAGTATCGAGCGATATCGTTAGTAATCAATACTCTTGTATTTTCGATTCTAAATTGACTTACCGTATGGGAAGTATGACTAAAATCGTAGGTTGGTATGACAACGAAACGGGCTATTCCAACCGTTTATTGGAGTTAGCTATTAAAATGGCATCACTTTAAAACAAAAACGGCAACTTTTAACTGCTTGAATGCGGAAAGATGCTTCTTTTGTTTTCCTGCCGGCTTGCAGGACTAAAAATGAAAAAATAATAGAAGCGGTGAAGGTAAAATGCCATAATAGGAGTTTTGCTTTCACCGTTTTTTAATAGTCATTCCTAATCCGATATCTCCATAGAAAATCTACCTTTCCCAATATCTCACCACTCATTATATCGTATGAAAACCGTAGCCAATTATAATTTCAGCAATACAAAAGCACTCATGCGCGTAGATTTCAATGTGCCGCTTGATGCAAATTTGAAAGTAACCGACAATACTCGTATTAAAGGGGCATTGCCCAGCATTCAAAAGATTTTATCCGATGGGGGCAGTGTGGTTCTGATGTCCCATTTAGGTCGGCCAAAGAGCGGCCCCGAAGATAAATTTTCCCTTAAGCATGTCGTTTCCGAATTGGCGGAACTCTTGGGCAGCAGTGTGCCGGTAAAGTTTGTGGATGATTGTATTGGGGATAAGGTAAAAGCCGCTGTAGCAGATTTACAACCCAAGCAAGTGCTATTGCTCGAAAACGTGCGTTTTTATCCCGAAGAGCAAAAAGGCGATGCCACTTTTGCACAAGCATTGGCCAACTTAGGATGTACGGTTTATGTAAACGATGCCTTTGGCACGGCACACCGCCCCGATGCTTCTGTTTTTACCGTAGCACAATATTTTACTCCTATCAATCGAATGTTTGGTTTTCTGATGGCTAATGAAGTGGCAAACGCACAAAAAATCATACACCACCCCGAACATCCATTTACCGCCATCTTAGGTGGGGCAAAAGTATCCGACAAAATCATGTTGATAGACAGCCTTCTTGACCGCGTTGATAACTTGTTGATTGGTGGTGGGATGGCCTATACTTTTCACCAAGCACGCGGTGGTAAAATCGGCAAGTCTATTGTTGAACCCGACAAAGTTGAATTAGCTGTGCAATTGTTACAAAAAGCAGCAGCAAAGGGTGTTCAACTCCTTTTGCCCGAAGACTCTATTATTGCCGATGCCTTTTCTAATGATGCCAAAACCCAAACTACTTCCAGTATGCAAATACCGGATGAGTGGATGGGGTTAGACATTGGGGTTAAAGCACAAGAACAGTTTGCAGAAGTCATTAGAAACTCCAAAACCATTTTTTGGAACGGACCGATGGGGGTTTTTGAAATGGAAACCTTTAGCAAAGGAACCCGAAGCATTGCCGAAGCAGTGGCTCATGCCACACAAAATAATGGTGCTTTTTCATTGATTGGTGGTGGCGACTCGGTAGCAGCAATCAATAGCATGGGATTGGAGGATAAGGTAAGCTATGTTTCAACCGGTGGTGGAGCGATGTTGGAATTGATGGAAGGGAAAGAATTGCCGGGAATTGCAGCTATCGAATAGTTGATAGGCGTTCAAATAAATGGAACGAAGATAGCTGCAAGATGACAAAGACCCCAATATTTAGCCAATCACCGGGCAGATAAGCAGTTACCGTTGTAAACACATTTCTTATCGGCAGTTAAATTTAGTTATTTTTGTAACTTTGCCAATTATTTTGCGTTAAATATGCGCATATTAGCAAGAGGTGTTTTGTGTTTTATTCAAACTTCCAAACACCTACCGAACACAAAAAAGAGATACAGTCATGTCAAATTTCAGTGACCAAGAAATATTGGAAAAGTTTAGGAACCCATCCACCAAGGAAGCGGCGTTTGGAATACTCATGAAAAAGTATCAGGAAAAGGTCTATTGGATTATCAGGCGCATAGTCTTAGACCACGAAGATGCCAACGACATTTGCCAAAACGTATTTATCAAGGTATGGAAGAGTTTGGATTCTTTTAAAGAAAACTCGCAACTCTACACTTGGCTGTATCGAATAGCGACCAATGAGTCGATAACCTTTATCAATCAAAAGAAGAAACGAGCTTCAGTACAGATTACCACCGATGATTACGACCTTACCAAACAATTGGAAGCAGACCCTTATTTTGAAGGCGATAAATTGCAAATTGATTTACAAAACGCCATCGCTTCCTTGCCTGAAAAACAACGCGCCGTATTTTTGTTGCGCTACTACGATGAAATGAAATACGACGATATGTCTGAAGTTTTAGAGACATCGGTAGGTGCATTGAAAGCCTCTTATCACCATGCGGTAAAGAAAATTGAAAAATATCTCACGAGGCTTTAAACCGTAACGCCCCCAAAACATCTAAAGGGGGTACATTCGGAAAAAATAAGCAATGACCCTCAAAAATACCATATCATCTGAACTGCTTACCTTAGCTCCTTTTCTTTCTACCATAGAAAAAGGTAACCCGTTTCGTGTGCCCAATGCTTATTTTAACCAATTTGCACAAAACACACTGGACGAAATCCTTGAAACAGAAGAGTTGAGCATGGAAGCCGCTACCACATTAGCTTTGCGAACCGGTAAATCAATGACCGTTCCACAAAATTACTTTGAGGAGTTGTGGCATAACGTGATGGTAAAAGCCGATGAGGACAACGCCGGCACCGATAATTTACCACAAATTGCAGAAGACATATTCACTACCCCTCTTGGTTATTTTGAAACACTGCAAGCCAATGTATTTGCAGCCATAGCAGAAGCCAATGAAGATATAGACTGTCAAACCGAACTCGAAGCAATTGATAACGTAGAGGAGAATGGCCTAAGCCTTCCCTCGAACTACTTTGAGCAGTTTCAAGCATTGGTCATGGAACGCATTCATAATCTGAGCGACGAAGAAGAAGGAGTAGATACCGATATGATTGACGAAGTTGCCGCTTTAAATCCTTTTGCTTTACCCGAAGATTACTTCGAAATTGCCTCAGAAGCCACCTTGTTTGCAGTATCAGATATGGAATATGTGTCTGAAGTGCTTAGCGAAACGGCAAATGATCAACATTTTGCCACACCCAAAGGATATTTTGAGCAATTACACAACAGTGTTCTTCAAGCCGTGAAAGCAGAAGAAACAGTTGCCGAACCCGAAATGGGAAGAACAGTGGCCATGTCCAACCAAAGACAATCGGTACCCTTTGTTAAATATGCTTTGAGAATAGCCGCCGTATTGACCATCTTGTTTGTAGGCTGGCAAATATTAGACCGGCAAGATACCGGTAATAACCAAGTGGCTATGTTAGGACCAAACGCACACGTCTTGATGAAAATGGATTTGATGATGGAAGAATCGGGATTAACCGGCGAAGATTTGCAAGCCTATATCAGCAACAATGCAGACGAGTTTGCCAATATGGACTTGGAAGACATGGATATTAACGCCTCTGACATTGACATGAAGAACCAAAACGGTAAAGACATTCTTTTGAACCAAGAAGCGATGGACTTACTCGATATTACCACAGACGAATTAGAAGACTTTTTAAACGAATAACTCAAATCACCTTCATACTTATGAAAACCTTATTCAGACATAACCCGTTCGCTTTGATATTGATGGTATTGGCCTTTAGTTGCCTATCCTTAAGTGCTATGGCACAAGATAACAGCGAAAATCAGGAAAAAATTAAGGCAATGCAGGCAATGTTCTTTAACGAACAACTGCAACTAACGCCCGAAGAAGCCAAAAAATTTTGGCCTTTGTACACCGAGTACCGGGATGAGATAAAAAAAGTAAATCAGCAAATGCGCAATTTGGAATCGGATAACTCCAGTCCCGACCAAAAATTGGCAAAGAAAAATCAATTGGAAGAACAAAAACTTTCTCTTTCTAAAAAATATCAAGACCTGTTTAAAAAAGTGCTTCCCGTAGCAAAAGTAGCACAAATAGATAAAGTAGAGCGCGATTTTAAGATGTGGTTGCTGGGACAAGTGAAACAAAGACCTTAATTCGTCGCCAATTTCAATTTTTCCTATAAGCGTTCATAGTTTCGTATATAGCACAGTTTAGAGTGGTGAACACCCCGGTTGTCTTTTATAGGCATCCGGGGTTTTTTATTGACCACATCTAGTAAACTATAAGAGGCAATGAGTGCTTTCTAAAAATCGCTTAAAGAATGTTGGCTACTGAGCTTGTCGAAGTAGAGCTTGTCGAAGTAAGCGTTTGAGAAGGAAGAGGCGGTAAATGCCGCCCCAAGCTCTCGATGAAGACAATTTATTCCTTTACAATTTTAGTTGTCAATATTTCCTTATCGGTTTGAATGCTGATGATATACAGACCACTAACATAGTCCGATAAGTCTAGGGTTTCGTTTTGGTTAGGATTCGTTTTTTCAAATATGCTGCTACCTTTAATGTCTTTGATGACCAATTTGTGAATATTGTTTTCTGCAAATTCAATTTGTAAGAAATCGTTGGCGGGATTTGGGTAAATGGATATCCCTTTTTGTTGAAGCGATTCGATCCCGACAAAAGTATTGACGGTAACGACAAAAGTGCAGGTTTGGTTATTTCCTGCGTTATCCGTAATTAACCAACTGATAGAAGTCTCGCCTTCGGGAATTTGTGCACCGGCAAGCGAAAATGCGACCGTGTAAAGATTAACAACGCTTGCAATGCCGCAATTATCAGACGTTTGGGTAGGGTCAAATTCCGTACCGTTTACGGTATAAAAATGTGATTGGTCTGCATCAACGGTTTGATTTCCTACACAGGTAATTGTTGGATTTGTTACATCATCAATCACCACATTTTGGGTTTGAGTAGATGAGGTGGTTCCGCTGTTGTAAATCCATATAACTGAGGTGGTGCCTTGTGAAATAATCGGCAATGTTACAATGGGTGTACCCTGAACCGTATTTCCGCAACCATCAGTGGCGGTAGGTGGTGTGAGGGTTGTTACCGCGCACTCTGCCGTAACATTGGGCAGGGTTGCTACATTGGGAATCGGCGGAGCGCTGGAGTCGCACTGTTGATACACCCGCACATGACCGGCAGTCTCTCCGTTTCCGTTGTTGTAGGGTGCGCCAATAGCAATGGTGTTGCCATTGGCATTTAAACTCACGGCAATCCCCGGAAATTGGTTGATCGGTTCGCCCATAATCGTGTTGCCTGTTTGCAACCAACTGCCCGAAATGTTTTCATATACGCGCACACTTCCATCAATGTTACCGATACTTTCTACCCCTCGCGACCCAATAGCAAGGATGTTGCCATTGGCATTTAAACTCACAGAGCAGCCCGATTCGTCGAAGTCATTTTCGCCATAAATATCTTCGCCTATTTGTGTCCAAGTGCCCGAAATGTTCTGAAATACCTGCACATATCCACTAGAATTCAATCCGGGCGCTCCAATGGCAAGGATGTTGCCATTGGCGTTTAAACTGACGGAATATCCTGAGTAACCTGACTGCCAAATGCCCTCTATATCTTCGCCTATTTGTGTCCAATTGCCCGAAACATTTTGATATACCCGTACCTGACCGGCATCAAAGTCACCATTATTGCTATCGGCGGCAAATGCTCCAATAGCAACGATGCTGCCGTTGGAACTTAAACTGACAGAGCCGCTCGATTGAGATTCATTTTCGCCGACAATATCTTCGCCTATTTGTGTCCAGTTGCCCGAAACATTTTGATACACCCGCACATCTCCTGCAAATCCTTCGTTTCTCACCGACCCAATGGCAAGGATGCTGCCATTGGCGTTTAAACTGACAGCATCGCCCGATTGGTCGCCGGCAGCTTCGCCATCTATATCGCTGCCTATTTGTATCCAATTGCCAGACATGTTTTGATACACTCGCACATGCCCGGAGTTGTTTCCATTTCCGTCGTTTCGGGGTGCGCTAACAGCAAGGATGTTGCCATCGGCACTTAAACTAACAGCATGGCCTAATCTATCGCCGGCAGCTTCGCCAACAATATCGCTGCCTATTTGTGTCCAATTGCCTCCATTGTTCTGATATACCCGCACCTGCCCGTCGTCCACTCCGGTTTCGTCGGTGAGAGGTTCGCCTATGGCAACGATGTTGCCGTTAGCGCTCAAAATGACAGAGTAGCCTGACCAGCAGTCCTCAGTTTCGCCGTCTATGTCAACGCCTATTTGTGTCCAGTTTTGCGCTTTCAAATCAAATAATGCTGTAATTAGCAAAAAAGCGGATAAAAAGATACTTGTTTTCATGTTTAAAATTTAATTGGAACTGTAGATGAAATGGATGGTTATTGGTTATTTTATTGTAACCGTTTTTTGCTGTGTATAGCGTTCAAAAAGATTGATTTCGAGTGATGACTTCATCACTTCCGGAATATTGAATTTACTTGAACCCAAAGGCAGCCCATCAAACAACGCTATTCAACCGTCAAATGTACGCCAATAGCAGGAATATACATGCTATTTTAGCAACTTTGAAAAAAGGGTGTTTTTGTATGGGATGGGGGGATAGAGTAGGGAGGACGAATGTTTTATGAAAGGTATTCTCTTATTCCTTATAGGTAGTTCAAGTAGAGATGTAGGGAAACTAATGCAATAGAGGAGGTTGGTTAGTTTTCTTATTTTGTTGGGTAGGATTTAGAAAATTTGTTGGTTTGAGTTTTGTAGAAGGCAGGGATTTTAATTACCAACATTTATAAGAATTACCACAGACAAAACATACGAAGAAATTTATGAGAGTTACCCATCCTCGCTTTGCATATACTATGTAAGTTGCAGGCTCAATTCTTCCACTTTTTTCTAAGTTTTATAGCACTCCAAAACCCTAAATACTTTGCTCCTAATTTTTTATTGACATTAGCTATATCAGCCATTAATTTCCAATGTTTTGCCATTTCTTTCAATGCAAAAAAGTAGGAGTGTTTGGGATCAAAAATATGGGTGGGTTCTGCTCCTGCTCCGTTGAGTTCTATTACTTTAAAATTTTTGCCTTGTTCCAGTTCTTCCCAACTGTTGAATTTTATATCAAATCTGCCGAAATAAAAACCGTTAATTTGTTTGCAATAATTGTTTATAGTGTCTGTTAGTTGTGGCGTTATTTTATCGCTAAAGTCCAAAAACATTGAACCACGGCAATGATTGCCAATGGTACTTAAAAGATATTTTTCACCGAAAGGTAATATGGTGTTCTTAAGTGCTTCATTATCGGTGAATAATGTTTCATATTGATTGTGATAGCGGTAGTTGTAAAAAACTAAATCGCCGATAGTGGATTTCCCATCACCTATTACTGTGATTGGGACTTTGTAAACTATGCCTGTTATTGTTCCGTTAAATTCATTTGGCTTTCGACAATAAAATAAACCAATTTCATTTTCATAAGCAATGTATTCTTGTAACAAAAAGTCGAAATTTGCATTGTTATAGTAGGTTAAAAATTCAGCTTCGTTATTTATTAATGCTACCTTTTTCCCTCGGTATCCGGAATTGGGCTTTACTATAAATGGGTATCTAAAGTTTTCGGTAATTAAATTTAATACTGCTTGCTTTGAAGTATTTGCCTTTACTAAAATGGAAATAGGATTATGCTCTTTAGGCAATAATGTTTCAATATCCTTTTTACCTTCTAAAGTAAGACCACCATAGATGATTGACGGATTAGCAGCATTGAAAAATCCTATGCTTCTTGCTTTTAAAGCTAAATAAAAAAGATAAAAACATAATGGAAAATACAATGTCGCACTATGCCAGTATTCCCAATGTGTAATTTTATGCCACTTCAGCTTTGTTTTAAAGACTATCTCTTTCAAATCAATGCCACATTATGATTATTAACTGCGTTTTGCTTCAAACCTAAACATTGAACGAACAGGTTTGTTCGCTTATTTTGACTTGAGAAATACTCCTATCTCATTACAGGTGATACCAAACAGTTATTTTGCTATAACACTTACTGAGCAGAAATTTGATTGCGATAAAAGACAGTAGATGGCGACACGCCGAAATTTTGGGGCAATTCAATATTGGTAAAATGCTCAATGGCAATACGCAAAAGTGCTTGGTGGTGTATGCAATGCTCTAGGTTAAACATTAGTTCTCGTTGGTAAGTAGTTTCTATTTTATAATTCTTATTATCGAGTTCATAAATAGAAAATATTTTTTTATCGTGCAAATCAATGGAGTTGATTATTTCATAAATGCTTTCAACTGCAAAAGCCAAGTCGTTTTCTAATTGCATATTTCTTATACGCTTATCATAGCTAATTACCCCTGTTTCATATCCGTTAAGCATACAGTGGAAAAACTCTATAATATGCCTTGTATGCTGCCCCATAGTTGCATTAGAAAGTATCGCGCAAGGATGCCTGTAAATTCGTGCATCAACCTTTTTCAACTCTGTAGCTAATTCAGCTAATGTATTTTTAATTTTTTCTACCATTGAAAATACGCATTAATGAAGTGAATTGATTTTTGTTTTTAATTGCAACTAGGGCACAACATAGAGCCGTAATAACACCTAATACAAATAGTTTGCCACCATCATTTTGGACTACAATACCTAGAATAAAAATATGCGAAAGTATTGCCCCCATCATTGTACCTAAGCCCAACATAGCACCTATAAATGATGTGCGAGGTATTAACAAAAGTATGCTGGCAATTAACTCAATTATGCCTGTACCCATTCGCCCATAAGGTTCTGCACCGAGTGTTGAGAAAATATATACACTTTCAGGTGCAGCAGTAAACTTAAAAAATAGTGTTTGCAACATTATTATGGCTGCAATTATTTTTAATACCCAAAATATTGTGTTTGAATAATTCATTTTAAATGCTTTTTAGCTGTTTATTTTTTGCCAATTGGCATGGGCGCAAACCAAATTGTCGCACAAAAATAGTGTTATCTTTCACCCAAAAACAA
>CALCIK010000217.1 GCA_937907475.1 uncultured Bacteroidota bacterium
AGAGCTCTTATCTTTGGGCTGTATTGCCGCTTAATTTTTAACGAACTATTGTAAATGAGTGGCTTAGAAAAAATATAAACTGCCGATAGAAAAATATATAACAGCAAATCAGTAGTAGCATGGTTAAATTTTATGAGTACATCATCGCTTACTACACGTTCTGACATTCAAAACCTATTGGGTGTCCACGAATTCTATGTACATGGTATTCAGTGGTTGTCTAACATACAATTCATCAAACACATGTTGTCACCTACTTTCACCAACCCCCCCGAAAGTATGCCTCCTCCGGAAGAACTGCCAACCAACTGTGACAAACGCGACTATATAGGTTCCGTAGAATATGACAACAATATAGCCGAATCTTACTACCACGACGAAGGACGCATCAACCTCTTGCCCGGTAGGAACAACCGCCACGAATACAACCTACGCGACCACTTAGGAAATACCCGTATCTGTTTCACCGCTGACAACGCCGGAAACCCCGAAATACTGCAACAAACAACTTACTACCCCTTCGGCTTGCCCATTCAAGAATTATCCACTACCTTCTTCAGCAGTGTTTCTATTGTAAGTTAGTGGAGATTGACGGGTTGTTAGTGTATTTATCGTGTATGCGATTTATCAATCAAAAAGAGAAAATGGGGTTTCTCATTGTAGCATCGTATCGCCAATCTTCGGAAGCACTGCGGTATTAAAAGGAAAGATGGTAGATTGAAACCATGGTTGTATCTTAACAAAGAGGTAGAGGAAATACGCACACAAAAAAACGGCAGAAAAGCACAAAGCATATTCCTGTATAGGTTGAGATGGTTAGATAAAACTCTTATTAACTGTATTCACAAAAACATGACTATATCTCAAACTAATTTCTTGTCATGTACTTAGATAAATGGGTTAAGTTCCCGATTTACCTAAACAATGCTTAGGCTTTGAGTTAGGATTTGCGGGTTTACCAAGTTTTGGTAATGCCAATCAAATGCACCTGAAGTTTTAAGAATCGAGGTGATGCTGACCGTCTTTACCATATTAAACCGGTTCATGACCAAACCGTTGTGGAGGTCATCCTTGCCGGTATTGGCATGAAATTGCAGGATATTGGATTGGGTAAAGGGGTGTTTTTCTGTTAACCATTGCTCAAACCATCCTTGACGGAGTGCTCTGGCTTCGGCAGTATAAAGAGTAGGTGAAGACCATAACTGAGGCACGTCAGCCCGAAGCGATTTGATGTATTGCGTATCGCCGTCCCAACGGTATTCAATCAAGTTGCCTTTGTCGTAAATAATCATGGTAAAAGGCTCGATTCCGTCAAAGTCATAACCGTGCAAAAACTGTTGTGCGCCTGGGTATTCAAAGAAATCGAGGACCATCAACCCTCTGCTGCGACGGTAAAAGGGTTGTCGTTGATGGCGTTCAAAAGCTCCGTTTAACACCGTAACCAAACGCTTATCGGCCGAAGTTGCCAACCAAGTGCCACCGGCTTTGGGGTCTTGAGGAAATAGCAATTTTAGACCATTTTCCGTAAGATACGGGATTAAATCATTAGCAGCCCTATCGGGTTGTTCGTCTCGGTTAGACGTGGCAATAAATTCATCGGGGGCAATTGGGAGGTAGGTAAAAGTACACATTGATTGGTGTTTTTGAACTTATCGGGACCACATATAGAAGCGATACTGAACGCTCTCTCTCTAAAACCATGTTCTTGAAGTGAACCTCAAAAGTCTGTATTGAAATCGTCCAATTTCCTTCGTTCCTTCTTAGTGGGGCGACCTTCTCCTCTTTTGCGATGAGCCGAAGAGGGGTAGTGAAACAAAGCATCTAACTGTTCGCTATTGGGGTCGGGAGGTGGGGTTAAATCTTGGTAACAAGTCATGGCCAAAGGTGCTCCGACTCTTTTTTCTATGAGCGATTCTACTTTCAATATTTTTTTTTCACCTTCTTTTTGTACGGTTAAGGTTTCTCCCACCTTCAGCAGATAAGATGCTTTTACGCTATTGCCCTCAATTTTCACCTTCCCGGCATGACAAGCATCGGCGGCTAACGTGCGGGTTTTAAAGATGCGCACTGCCCATAGCCATTTGTCAATCCTTATTTTTACCAAATCGGACATGTGGTGTGTTTTGGTGTGAAAACATGCTGAACATCAAGCATTGGCATCGAATTCTTCAAACGGTTAGAAGTTTGTTAATGATTGCAGCCCAAAGAAGTTAACCAATGAACTGTTCACCGCAGCACAAATGTACACAATTACTGTGGTGAAAACTCTTGAGCATAAACGGCAAGTGAAATAGGAAATCTTACGCCTAAAGCATCATTTCAATTAACAACCAAATGGAGTGGTTGTTTTACCAACAAATTGACATTTGTAAATAATGTACTAATGACGTTGATTGAATTAACCGAAAAATCCTACTTTTACTCTGAAATAAAATCCCGCCCGATGTCGAAGCGAAATCTTGTTTGCAATTTTATCTATCTACTCCACCTTCTTTTAGTTTTCTCAACTGTTCAGGCGCAAACCAAGCAATACAACAAACAGGTTGGTTATGAGTCATACCCCGCCTATAAAGCGATGATGACAGACAATACGGTGAACTTTTACACAGTTTGCGACTCTGCCGAAGCCTATTTCAAAAGAATTGACCGCACGGTAAAAGGTTCGGGATACAAACCATTTGTAAGGTGGAAAGAAGAGAACGAAGTGAAATATGCTCCTTCAGGCAACAGAATGGTGGATCACTATATGCCTTACAAAGAATACCTCCGAATCAAGAGCGAAGGAATAAATCAAAAACAAGCCCAAAGCAATCAGATAGCAAACTGGCAGAGTTTGGGTCCCGATACCATAGGCAACATTACCGGTCATTATGCTGCCGGGCTTGGCAGAGTAGAGTATGTAGAGGTCAACAAAGCCAATCAACAACAGATTTATATTGGGTCGCGAAGTGGGGGATTATGGCGAACAAATGACGGAGGAGCAACATGGCTGCATCATACCGACTTCCTTCCGGCATCAGGAGTAAACGCATTGGCTGCTTCACCCACAAATTTCGATTCGCTTCTTATTAATGTCAGAATGGGGGGAAATGGTTACTCCTTTGGCATTTACCGCTCAACGGATGGTGGAATTACCTTTACCGAAACAGCCTTTAACCCTACCAATCTTGGATTTGGCGGCTTGGGCAGCGACTTTAGAATCAACGTCATCAAATACCATCCTAACGTGCCCAACCTCGTGTTTGTCGGCACCAATAAGGGCATCTTTCGTTCGACCGATAATCTAGCCACTTGGGTCAGAACCAATAACTCATGGGATGTTCAAGATATAGAGTTCCACCCCACAAACAATAACATTGTCTATCTGTATGAAAACTACTACTGGGGTAGCAACAAAAACAAGATTCAAAAATCAACCAATCAGGGCGTTGGCTATACTGCCTTGAACAACCTATCCGGCAATGACAATGCTGAAATCAATATTTCGGTTTCACCGACCTGCCCCAATTGTATATTTGCCATTTCTGATGATGGCATCTGGAAATCAACAGATTCGGGAAGTACGTTTACCACCACTTTAAACCCTGCACCCGATGGTATAAGTTTGTGGTATGGCGTTCCGAATGATTTGGATACCGGTAAAGTCGTTGCGGGATATGTAGATTTATTCAGAAGCACCAATGGGGGGAATACTTTCACACAGGCAACATGGTGGTCTTTAGGCAGTTCGCAACACGGGGGCAGCGGTAATCAGACGGCATACAACAACAGCAATGTCTATGTCCATGCAGACTGCAACTATTTAACTTGTGTCAACGGCGTGTTCTATGCTTGTACCGATGGCTTTTTGAGTAAATCAACGGACAATGGGTTAACCTGGCAAAAACTAAGCCTTAGTACAGGAATTAGAGAAAACTACAACTTGGGATTGTCGCAATCCAATCATTATCGAACCATCTGCGGCTCACAAGATAACGGCACTAGCATACAGACCGAAAATGGCTGGTTGGAATATACCGGAGCAGATGGTATGGAAGGCATCATCCATCCCCTGAACGATAACTGGATGATAGGAAGTTGGCAATACGGTTCAAGAAGAAGAACCTTTGACGGTGGGTTGACCAATAACGGATGCACCCCTCCCGGTCAGGACGGCAACTGGATTGCGCCAATGTTTTATGACCCCAATAACCACATGACCCTCTATTCACTCGGCATTCAGGTACATAAAAGTGCAGATTTCGGAAATAATTGGGTGAACTTGGGAACCCCCTCCACCTTTGGAAATGAGACCATTGAATTTGCAAGTATTGCCGAGAATAACAGCAATATCATAGCGGTTACAAGAGACGAAAAAATCGAACTTTCAACTGATGGTGGGTTAACCTTTAACAGCATCAAAAACGGGTTACCCGATTTTGACATCACCGATGTGGTCTTTGACCCAAAAAACGATGCGACCATACTCGTAACATACTCCAATTACCAAAACAATAACCAAAAAGTTTTTATCACTTACAATTCGGGGGCATCTTGGCAAAATATCACCTATAATTTAGGGAACATGCCCATCCGTTGCGCCATCATTGACCATACCCCACAGGGAAATATCTATCTGGGTGCAGAAAATGGGTTGTACAAAAAACCCATGACTGGCACAAGTTGGGCATTGTATAACCCCAACCTGCCCAATGTTACTGTCAGAGAATTAGAAATCAACTATGGTTCAAACACCATTAAGGCAGCGACCTGGGGACGCGGTTTGTGGGAATATAAACTTGCCGACCGGAATACCTATCCTTCAATTATTCATACCTCCATTTCCTCCGTACCCACCTTAGACCAACCAAGAGCAAGCGTTGACCAATTGGTCACTTCGCAAATAGAGTACAACGGCACCTTGACCGATGTATTTGTTAAATGGTCAGCCGATGCCCCTACTTTTACCAATACCATTCCAATGAGTAATTTGTCGGGAAACACTTGGCAAACCATCTTCCCTTTCCCCGAATTTCCATCGGGAACAAAGATGTATTTCAAGGCTTTTGCCGTAGGTGAAGATGCCGACACGACCGAAACCTACAAATTCATGTATGAACTGAAACCACACGAATACTGCGCCGCAAGCGGGGAAAGCGAAAATGGTAATTTATACATCTCCAACTTTTACTGTGCCGGCATGAGTAATACCGCTACTGTCAACAACGCGTACACCTATTACCCCAATAAAACCATCGTGATGTATAAGGACTCTACTTATACTGCCACCGCCAATTTCAACACAAGTTGGTCATCAAACGATTTCATAATTTGGGTAGATTACAACAGCGATTTGGAGTTCAACCCCTCCGAACGGGTAGTGCTCGATTTGAATACCGGCAGTAACGGAAGCGGTTCGTTCACCATTCCTTCCACAGCAGTCGAAACCAACACCCTCCGAATGCGCGTCCGATTGGGGTATTGGGGAAATTACGGCACGGCTTGTGGAACCACCTTGGGTGAAGTAGAAGATTACCCGGTCATCATCAGAAGTGCCCCGGCTATTGCATTTACCGGCAGTACTGCTTTTTGTTCGGGCGAAAGTTTAAACTTTGCCTACTCCGGTACAGCGGTTGATTCAGTTAAATGGACATTGAATAGTGGAAACGGCAATATCGTGTTTACCGGTTCTTCTCTGAATACAAATACCCTTCTGCCGTCAACCTATTCCGTGTTGATTACCGCCTATAAATATGGTGAGCCTTTCCATAAAAGCTATCCCTCTTTCTTGACCATCCACGCTTTACCAACTGCCAATGCCGGAACAGACCAAACAATTTGTGCAGGAATGAGCGTAACCTTAAACGGAAGCGGCAGCGGCTCACTTTCATGGAACAACGGGGTTCAAAATGGAATTGCCTTCACCCCGGTCAATACCGACATTTACCAACTCACAGTAACCAATGCACAGAATTGTACGACTACCGCCTCTGTAGTGGTATCGGTAGCTCCTACTCCCACTGCCCTCATCAATCCTCTAACAGCAAGTATCAGTTGTTACATTCCAAATGTTGACTTGATGGCAAATGGTGGTGTCAGTTATTTATGGGACGATAACAGCACCGATGCCAATAGGACGGTATCCAACTCCGGCACTTATACAGTGACGGTTACGGCTGCCAATGGATGTACAGACAGTGCAAATGCTACGGTTCATACCACACCAAGCATCGCTTTGGAGGTTAAAGCCCTGTTGGGGGGTGCTTATGATATGGCACAAGGAATGATGCGCAACTATCTTCGACAAAACAATCTTTTACCTTTAACCCCTCCCTATAACCAAGCCCCTTGGCATCTGCCTTGTGCCGAATCTTTTGCCCAAAACAACGATTTGCCTGCCGATATGGTGGACTTTGTCATTATAGAAGCCCGAAACGCCGATGCACCACAAACACCGGCAGTTGTTTTATGCGGCGTTTTACACCAAAACGGCAACATTAGCGGCATCTATCCCAATGGCAGTGCCTGTCAAACAGGATTTATCGAAACCTCTTTGCTTCAACCAAACCAATCGTACTACTTTATCGTAAGACATCGAAATCATATCGCCTTGTTGACCGCCGAACCCGTGCAAGCCACACAAGGTGCGGTCATTGATTTTAGGTTACCTTCAAATGTGGCAGATGGGGTAAATCAATTATTGAATATAGAAGGAACGGAAATGGGTACTATGATTCCTGCCGATTTTTATGCCGATGGCATCCAAAGCATAGCAGATTTCAACCTGTATTTTACCCAATCCTCCTTGCCACCCGGCTACTACCCATCCGATTGCAACCTGGACGGACAGGTAAACCTGACCGATTTTAACCTGTATCAACTTTACCGAACGCGTATTGGCGTTTCGATGGTGAGGTATTAACCCAATAAACCTGACTGGTTCAAATCATGTCTTTGCGGGTAATTCTTGATTGATGACCGCGACTTAAAATCCAGAGTCGTTAGTTTGTCAATAGGTAATCCCAAAAATGGCAACATACATTGGTCAAAAGGCAAAGAGAATTAGCAAAAGGGGGATAATACCAACTATGATTTAATTTTGCATCACCCATTAATGGTTAAAGTCTTTAAAATTCCCTCCTCGGAGGGGTTGGGGTGGGTTCTTTTGAATAGGATAATGGTATAACAAGTTAAATGGTAAACTCTTCCATACCCCACCATTGCCAATGTCCCCAATAGTCCCACTCTTCCCCAAAAGCTCCCAATAGCCCCTCTAGTCCCCAAAGTCCCACTCTTCCTCCTCCCTTTATTGAATTGCTACCCCAATAATACAGGCAAAAATGCCCTCCATTTTCATGAATCACCCGGTAGGATAGGCAGAAACCTTTCACAGGCTTTCAGATGCCTCTCACAGGCTTTCAGATACCTTTCACAGGCTTTCAGATGCCGTTCACAGGCTTTCAGATACCTTTCACAGGCTTTCAGATGCCTTTCATAGGCTTTCAGATGCCGTTCACAGGCTTTCAGATACCTTTCACAGGCTTTCAGATGCCATTTACAGGTTCTCAGATAATTTATTGATTTGATTTAATAAAGCCAAACCTATTGCCCATAGAAACCACCTCGTAAATTGGCTTCAAAAAGATAGTATTTAGACTTTGGACAAACGCCTCAAGCCCCCGAAGTTGATTTGGGGGCTAAAC
>CALCIK010000218.1 GCA_937907475.1 uncultured Bacteroidota bacterium
ATGTGCGGCTTACCCCCAAGTCCTATTTTACCTTGAAAGACATCGCCTATTTTGTTGGCAGCCTGCACAAAGAAAAGACGATTGTCAAACACCTCAATACGCGCATCAACATATCGGGGAAAGCAAAAAACGAAGTCAGCCGCTTGAGTGCCGAAGGTTTGGTGTTGCAAATGGGCAGAACCTATTTCAAGGGCGATGTTCGGATGCGGGGTTTACCCGATTTTCAATCCACGAATATAGATGCCAAAATCACTTTGCTCAAAACCGATATCAACGAGGTGAAGAGCTATTTACCGCCTTCGGTAAAATTTCCTCCCGAATTAGACAAGTTGGGTAATATTCAATTTTCGGGCAGGTATTCGGGCTTTCCAAAACATTTTGTTGCCGAAGGAACGCTTCTTTCCGACATAGGGTTGGTTCACACGGATGTGAAAATTGACATAGAACGGGTGTTGCGTTATTCGGGTAAATTGGCGGTTAAAGATTTTGATGTGGGTAAATTGCTGAACAAATCGGAGCAGTTCGGGAAAGCTACTTTTTCGGCAATCATCAATGGCAAGGGCATTAAATCCAACGAATTGGATATAAAATTAGGGGGAAATATCGAGTCCTTTACCTTTAACAACTATACCTATTCCAATGTGGCAATAGATGGCATCGTTGATAAAAAATTGTTTTCGGGCAATTTTGTCATTGCCGATGAAAACCTAAACCTAAGTTTCAAGGGATTGGTCAATTTTAGCGAACAAACGCCACAGTATCAATTTACGGCGGATTTGTTTAGGCTTAATCTCAAAAAACTCAATCTGTTAAAATCGGATAAACTAAAGGATGATTTCATCATTTCGGGCAGCACCAATCTCAATCTTTTAGGCAAAGATATTGACGATATAGCCGGTAACGCCCTTTTCTACAATGTTAAGATCCAAAATGGAGCGCGTTTATTTGCCCTCGATACGGTAAAACTTTTTTCTGCCATTACCGACAACCACCGAACTTTGCGGTTAAACTCTGCTATTTTGACGGCAGACATCAATGGTCAATATACTTTTAAAGATCTGCCGAATGCTTTTATCAATCTGTTGCACCAATATTTCCCCTACCGGTTCAAATATACAAAGCCAACGGAAGAGCAAAATGTAGAATTTGCCCTCGATGTAAACAATCCTGTGTTGTTGTCTCAAATTTTTCTGCCCGAGTTAGATTCTTTGGAGAATGCAAATGTTAGAGGGAGTTTTAACTCGCGCACCCAAAATTTGAATGTTAAAGCAAAGGCCGATGTTTTTAGTATAGGAGGCATCCAATTGGAAGGATTAGATTTCAATGCTCAATCGGATGTGAGGCAATTGACGTTTAAAGCCAAAATCGATTCTGCCTACTTGTTCAAAAACAATATGGGGCTGCCTCCCGTTAGTGCACAAGGGGCTGTATTTAACGACAGTATTCGCTTTGCTGTTAAAATTGCCCGCGATTCGGCTGCCAATCGCGCCAATATAGCAGGGTTGATATTTGCCAATTCAGACACGTTGAAACTAAAGTTCGACACCACAGAAATCGTGTTGAACTACAAGAAGTGGGAAACCAACACCGGCACTTTTACCTACAAAAACAAAAATTATTTTGAAATCGAAGATTTAGCCCTTCGACAAGATGACCGAACCATTTCGTTGCGCAGCCACCCTTCGCGATTGCACAACAATTATACGGAGGTCATTTTGGAGAATATCTACATGAAGGACTTCAACTACATTCCCATCATTGAAAAGATTGGAATTGAAACAAAGGTAAGTGGGGAAATTGCCATAAAAGATGTGTTCGACAAACAGATTATCAATGCAGAGTTGTTGGCGCAAGATTTTGTTTTCCGAAAACAACCGATTGGCGATGTGAAGCTAAGGGTAGATAAGCGATTTAAGGAAGACGATTTGCATGTGGGGTTGGATGTGGTCAACGAAAGGTATGATATCAAGGTCAATCAAGGTTTGGTAGTGCTTCCAAAAAAGAAAGGAGATAAACCCATGTTGGATGTAGAGGCCAATATCCGCAAAGGTAATTTACAATTTTTGGAAGCCTTTATAGGTACTTTAATTTCGAGAACCGAAGGGAATATTAAAGGGTTGCTTCGCATATATGGTCAATTGGATCAGCCCAATTTCAAAGGAAATATCTTTGTAGAAAAAGGTGGTACAACCGTTGACTACTTAAACACTCGATACACACTCAAAAACCAAAGCATCATTTTTGACGATAAATATATACGGTTCAACAACATGGGTCTGAACGACACACTTGGTAATACTGCCCGTGCCAATGGTTATGTGTTTTTGAACGATATGAAAAACATGAGCATTAACCTCGACATCACCACCGACAACTTGTTGCTGTTGAACACAAAATACGAGCAAAACAACCTGTATTACGGAACTGCTTTTGCAGGAGGAGTGGTTAGGTTTAGAGGGCCTTTCAATCAGTTAGACCTTTATATCAATGCCCGTTCCAATAAAGGGACGAAGTTTAATTTGCCCATCAGTTATGATTCGGATGTGAGCGATAACGCCATTTATACGTTTATTAACACCGGAGTAAAGGAGGAAGAGGCAAAACCTTTACCGCCTGCCGCTTCGGGCATGAAAATACAGTTCGATTTGGAAATGACCCCCGATGCCGAAATTGCCATCATCTTCGACCTACAAGCCGGCGATATCATCAAAGGGAGAGGGAGTGGTAATATCCAAATGGAAATCAGCACGATTGGCGACTTTATATTCAATATGTATGGTAAATACACGATTGAAGAAGGGAGCTATCTGTTTACCCTCCAAAACATCATCAACAAATATTTCAAGGTGGAGAAAGGCGGAACGGTTACGTTTGCCGGACAACCTTATGACGCACAGTTAGACGTAAAAGCGATTTACAGCCTAAAAACGAATAGGGACAACTTGCTCAACGATGCCGAAATCGCTTCGTTGATTGACCAAGCCGATTTGAAACGGCGGGTTCCTATTGACGTGTTTTTGAAACTTGCAGGCTCGTTGTTGCAACCTAATATTAAGTTTGAGGTGAACCAAGGCGATCAGCCGGTTACTCGTGTGGATGATGTCATAGCTGCAAAACTCAACGAGCTAAATCAGAATAATCCCAACGAATTGAACAAACAGGTGTTTGGTCTATTGGTGTTGAACAGCTTTATGTCGCCGGATAGGGTGAACCTCGATTTGAGGTCGGGGGTCAATACCACAGTAAGCGAATTGCTTAGTAATTATCTGTCGAGCTATCTAAATCAAGTAGTATCGGGTTTGATACCCGATAGCGAGTTTAACATTAACTGGCGAAACTATACTTCGGAAGCAGAAAGTCAAAACCCCGAAGATGCCGCCGCCAATTTCAGAAACGAGATAGAACTGGTCTTGACCAAGCGATTGTTTAACGACCGTCTTTCCATTCAACTTGGAGGAAACGTGGACGTAGGGAATACACAGGAGCAAGCCGGAAACCAAGTGTTTTTTGCAGGTGACTTTGTGTTGGAATACCGCATTACTCCAGACGGACGGTATTTGTTAAAGGCGTTTAATAAAACAGACTACGACATTTTAAGCGGCACGTTTAACAAAACAGGGGCAAGCCTTACCGTTACCCAAGAGTTCGACAATTTTAAGGATTTGTTTAAACGCAAAAAGAAGAAAAAAGCGAAAACGGTTGAATAATTTAGACAATAGACATTAGACAATTGAGATAAAGCCAAGCCTGAAGGGCTGTGATATATTAGCCATAGGTGAAGCCTATGGAAAAATGACGAATGAAAAATGACGAATGAAAAATGACGAATGAAAAATGACGAA
>CALCIK010000219.1 GCA_937907475.1 uncultured Bacteroidota bacterium
TCCTAAAGCCTTGCAAAATAAGACTTGTAGAAGATTCTAATCCCTACCTCACGTTTGTGTTAAAAGGGAGATTGAGACTATGATCATCCCGACCTCCTGTTAATACCGATTATGGTTTAAATTCAAACCACAAATTGTTGGTTAAAACGTTTTAATTCACCTTCTTGGAGGGGTTGGAGTTGGTTCTTTTGATTAGCATAATGGTATTGATTGACAGCACGGTTTCCTATTTTGTTGATAAGATGAACCTTTTACATTCTTACCAATATCCGAATTGTTTTAAAATGTATCTTAAAGGCTCATTTTAAAACAATAATCAACTGTAAACTGATAAATATGGTCAATAAACCGACTATTGTAGCCAATTAACTGACAGAAGTAGTCAATTAACTGACAGGAGTAGTCAGTAAATTGATGGGAGTAGTCAGTAAACTGACAAGAGTAGTCAGTAAACTGATAGAAGTAGTCAGTAAATTGACAGGAGTAGTCAGTAAACTGATAGAAGTAGTCAGTAAATTGACAGGAGTAGTCAGTAAACTGACAGGAGTAGTCAGTAAACTGATAGGAGTAGTCAGTAAATTGAATTTGCAATATTTAAAATCAAGTAAATAGATACTTTTTTGGTGGAATTTACTTGAATGTTGCACAAAAGAAAATGTTGAATGAGGCTTTCAAATTATTCAATTAGCCGTTTCACCAATAAAACAGACAATTTTACAAGAATAATGAACTTTAGCACGATGATTTCTAAATGATATTCTAAACGTGTTAGCCTATTATTTGGGGATGAGCAAAAAAAAGGAGGCTTGCAAAATTTGCAGCCTCCGATTGTTTGGCATGTAAGTTTTTGGATTTACAAAACCAAACAAGAAAACCTATGAAAACCATGAAAACCTGCTAATGACTATAAAAACTTGTAAGTAAGCCCAATGCCAAAGAAACTTTTTGTTTGAATACTTTTACCGTTATACTGATCGCTTTCTCCTCTATTCTTCACCACAATCACCTCATCGTCATAGCGAAGTGTGTTTTCAACAGTAGCCGCAATAAATTTGTTCACGGTAAAGCGCAAAGAATTGACCCAAAGCACATCAATGTTTTGAGGTTTTGTTTCGCCAAACCGATTGCTTAATATATTGGAAAACAACTCAAGACGCGAAATGTAAGTAACATTTTTGACCACTTCTTTCTTCAAATCGCCAATAAACTGCGCCCCCATTTCGGGTTTAAATTGATCGCCAATTCCGTTTTCAACCCTATTGCCATACAATCCAAGATTGGCAATATCCTGATCCATGACCATGAGTGCCCTGAAGGTAGCGGGTGAAAAGTAGATGGAAATCCAATCGGTGGGTTTGTAATCCAAACCTGTACCGATGGTTAAAAAGGCAGGTGATAAAAAGCGCGCTACGACGGGAGCTTTATAATCGGTGCCGGGAATGGTGTCGCCGGTAAAGTTTTGGGTAGGAGCAAACTGACTATCAAACGTTCCGAGCAGCGACCAATTCAACTTTTTATTGATTGCGTAGCCAAGTTTGGTTTGAAGTTTTATCACATCATCGGCTTTTCGCCAATCCTTAATGCCTTCGGTGTTGACAAAGCCAAGGGTAAGCCGCGCGTCATTGTCCCATTGGATTTTATCTTTCTTATAGTGCCCAAACAAGGAAATGTTTGCAATAGCTGTCGTGGCATTGATGGCACCTTGTGTCCAGTTGCCAAAGTTGGTATGGCTAAAATCCAATCGCCCTTCGCCGCCTTTTTTCCAAAGCGTGTCTTTCGGTGCGGCAATCGCCGGTCTTGAAACAGCCGCTACTTTTTCTCCTTTAGTGTCTTGTGCTTGTAAAACTGTAACGAAAAGAAGGCAAATAATCAGAAAGGTAAGTTTCTGCATAAATACTTTTTTAGGTAAATAGTTATTGAAATGGCCGCAAAACTAATAAATGAATGTCATTATTTAGGATAAAAGAAGGGTTATTTCAATAACCTTATTACCTGAGTAAAAATATGGAAATAAGTAATTCAATACCTTATTACCTAAACAAGAACCTTTTTCTGCTTAGTGCAAAATATGAAGCGTTCTAAATGCCTCTCGGACATTCTCTTTAAAATCCAGAAAAGATGATAGATTCTCTAAGCTACGGGTTTCGATTTTTTGGCCGATTGGTGCGTATAAATCGGCAATCGTTAAATCTTTGCGCCTTCTTCTTCCTGAAACTCTTTGAACTATTTTTATTGCTTCTTCAATGATTTCTTTAGGTCTTGCAATAGATTGTGGGGGTCGGTGAAACCCTAAATCTGTTTCACTCAAATGGGTTCCTATTTCGCGTTTTAGCAGTTCGGTATCGGCCAGCATCCATGCTTCGGTTTCTTGTATCGGTACAACTGCTACTATAATTTGGCAATATTCATTGGGGTCTCTTGACTGAATGAGATTTATTGCCGGTTCAAAACGGTTGCTATAAGCGTTGTTCGCATCTTCGTCATCTGCATCTAAATGGACACAAAGCAGGGTCATACCAAATTCAGTAATTCCTTTTTTTGCAACGTTTGATATTTGTTCACCAAAGCCTAAACCTGTTCTTTCTATATTTATTGGAATTAACTCAATGTCATGTTGTCCGTTACATTCGTCAAAAGCAATTTCGGTTAATGTTTTTTCTATAATAGGAAGTAAAAAACGGTGGTCGGTAGTCCCTTCTGCAAAAAATCCTGCAAATATTTGTGCCATAATCTTAAAAGAGGTTGTCGGTAGTTTCTAAATACTCTTGAACAGCTTTCAAGGTTAGTTTTTGCTCCGGTTCCGAGAAAATTAACTTTAATGGTGTTTGGTGTTCTTTGATGA
This sequence comes from uncultured Bacteroidota bacterium, assembly GCA_937907475.1. Taxonomy (GTDB): domain Bacteria; phylum Bacteroidota; class Bacteroidia; order Chitinophagales; family UBA2359; genus UBA2359. The sequence continues at coordinate 2,843 of CALCIK010000219.1, forward strand.
CAGGGGTAATACCGGTAATGGTTAAACTCACGCGGGTATTGTTGTTTACATTGGTTACTCTATTGATAAGACGTGCATACCAAATACTGACATTGTTATTGTTGGGCCATTGAAAGATATGGCTCACCAATACCGAAGAATGTGTATTAACAATCACCTGACGTAAAGGCAAGTTTTCATTTGTAAAATCGGTGCTTAAATCTTTGAGAAGATTTGCTATATCTTTAATTCTAAAAGGGTGAATGCCGTTTTCAGGTTCTTCAAAACACAATAAGCCGATGTGTTTGTAATCATAATCTAAGATGCACAGAGCCAAGATGCGTAAAGTGCCTTCAGAAAGCACACGCGATGTGTATTCTTTCTTGTCTTTATCGGTCAGTTTTATCAAGTATTGGTTGTTTTCGGCATCATCAATGACATCTACGTGAATGAAGTTAGGTATGAATGTTTGCAGCTTTCTCGAAATTTCGACTAAAGAATATTGGTCATCTTGTTTGATACGATACAACACTGCGGCTAAGTTTTTCCCGCTTTGACTAAGCATATCTTCACCGGTGTTTTTATTAGTTGGCTGTCTTAAATCATCGGGGGTTAATTCTAAAAACCGCCAACTTTTCATTTCTTCTTTTGCCGCTAAAACATGTGGAAAATCAATGGTATCGAAGCTACTTAAAACGGTTCTTGTAGCATTAAGAAGCGTAAACCGGCGTTTATTGCCTCCTTGTACCCCATCTTGTGGCACTAAAACGACGGCTCTTCCATTTTCTTCTTTTGTTTCGATATAGGGTATTCCTCGCCGCCCTTTTTCAACTTTAGGTCGCCAAAACTCTAATTGGTTACTTGGAATGAGCTTTATCCATTCATCGTTATGGTGTTTCAGGTTTTCCAAATGTTCATAAACAAGCGTTAAGTCTTCAATGCCCGATGCATTGGTTTGGTGCTTTATTTTCAACTCGTAACGCAGCCTTGTATATTTTATTTGGGCAATATTGCCCCAAGCATCTTTTACCTCACGGCTTACGAGCATTTCTGCACAAAATTCCATTTCATTGGCAAATTCATCCTTTGAATATTGGGTAAAAAGTTCCATAAACTCGCCTCGTTGTTCTTTAAAGGCTTTTTTCAAGTTATCTGCTTCTGCCAAACGTGCCAAGAGTTTTAACGCATCGAACAAATTGCTTTTACCGGAAGCATTGGTGCCGGCTATTACGGTAAAAGGGGTAAACTCCATTTCAAAGTTATGGAACGACTTAAAACCGTTAATTTTTATGTAGGTTATCATGGATTATTAACAGGTTTAGAAAATTATTTTGTTAAAACTCGATTTGTGTTCATGTGCAAAGATAAGTTTTTACGCTTTAAGTATCGAAAAGTGAAAACTAATAAAGGTTAGTCTGTAAATACTTTGGTGGAAAGGGAATAATAGCAAGCCTAAATACAGTTTCATCTCTTGAAAAAAAGAGTTAGTCAGTTGACTTCGTCCTTTTCCAAAACTAATCTAAAACCAATAAGACCTTTTTGCCAAATAAATCAAACTCAAAAGCAAGGAGACTGAATTAAACCTTGCATTGCAACCAATCTTCTATAGTCCTCTTATTTTCTGCCAAAAACAAACGTAGCAGGAGTTGGGGGAGGTATTTGTGCCAATTCATCGGGCGTTTTTGCACGGCGGCGCAAAAGTTCTAAGCGCAAACTTTCGAGGCCTTTATTCATAGCCCAAATATGGTTGGCGGCAAAAATGGGGCGGAGTAAGACAGTTAAATATCTGAGCAGCGGCTTTTCGGCTACGATGTTCCAATCGTAGTTAATATCGCAAATGTTCGAGTCGGGACGTTGTTTAAATGTCCACACCCCCTTACCAACAAAATCACCCATTGCCTTAATGGCAAACCCGTTGGGAAATTCGGTTTCCGTTACTTCGAATTTCCATCGAAGGGTGTAAGGCAGCCATCCTTTTGTATAAAGGTCAATGACTTTACCCACCCCGCCCGGTTTCCCTTTTTCTATCACCTTCACCTCCAAATAAACCGATGGCCACCATACCGATAGGGCTTCGACATCTTCGAGCAACCGATAGACTTCTTCTTGCGTGGCGACTACTTCCCAATGCGTGATAAAATGATAGTTGTTGTTAAACATAATACCAAAATTAAAGGGTGAGTTTTCTCTTTCCGGCCGACTTTTGGGGCTTCTCAAAGCCTTTCAAAAAATGCAAAAGCCTAATAACCGTACAAATATAGTATGTTGTCATTAATTTAGGTAAAGCTTCCCTACTTAATATTTATGGAAACAAAACAGCTATTGGCGTTGGGTAAAACATTTGATTCCCATCCAAACCTAACAACTTATGGTTTTGAATGAAGTACTGATGTTACGCAACAGATTCTTACCCGGCTTGATTTAAGGGCAAAGCAAACTT
>CALCIK010000220.1 GCA_937907475.1 uncultured Bacteroidota bacterium
TGTTTTTGGGTGAAAGATAACACTATTTTTGTGCGACAATTTGGTTTGCGCCCGTTCCTTTTTGAGTTACTGACAGAGTTTTCTTTGCGTTACTCTGCGATATACTTTGCGAAACTCTGCGGTAAAATCTTCTACGCAAAGTTGCACAGTGTTAAACGCAGAGTTGCACAGAGTTCCTTTTTGAGTTACTGACAGAGTTTTCTTTGCGTTACTCTGCGATTTACTTTGCGAAACTCTGCGGTAAAAACTTAACCGCAAAGTAGTGTAGGGTTCTTTTTTGAGTCGACTTCGGTAAATTACCAAATCCATAAATCTACCCCCCAAACCAAACTATTTTACCCGCAATTGCATTGTTAAGAACTGTCAAGCACAAGCGGGTGTTTCTGCTCGTGCATTTCGACAAAAAACAACACAAGACTCCTATTTATGGCTGCAAGGTTTAGGTGGATAATTCCCCTTTTGGTGCTCATTTTTTTCGATTGGTATGGATTTCAGGTTATCAAAACCGTATTTAGCAACCCTATTGTTTACGGGATTTATTGGTCGGTGGCAGTTGCTACATATATTCTCGCTGTGGCGGTTTTGGCATTCCGCATAGGGCTGGATAGCAAGGCGGCGCGCATGTATGTAACAGCGATTTTCTTTATGTTGCTGGTGTTCAAACTGTTGTTGAGCGTGTTTGCTTTGACCGATGACCTTGTTCGTGTGGTCAAAACCGTTGGTCTTTGGATAACATCGGGGAATATGCAAAGCCCTTGGGCAGAAAGGTCTGTATGGCTTTGCACAGTTGGCATTGCATTGGCGGCAGTTCCTTTATCGGCCATGCTTTACGGCATGTTGCGAAACCCATACCGCTATAAAATCCAACACATTGCCCTGCGATTGCCCAACCTTCCCGAAGGGTTAAAGGGCTTTAAGATTGTGCAAATATCCGATATTCATACCGGCAGTTTTACCACATCCAAACCCCTGCGCCGCGCTGTGGGGCTTATCAATGACCTGAAAGCCGATGCGGTTTTCTTTACCGGCGATTTGGTCAATAACTATGCGAAAGAGGCACTCCCTTATATCGAGGTGTTTTCGGAAATCAAGGCGCGCTATGGAGTGTTTTCGATATTGGGCAACCATGATTACGGCGATTATGCGCAATGGCCGACCGAACAAGCCTATCGCCAAAACTTCGCAGAGATGAAAGAAATCCACCGCCGTTTGGGATGGAATTTGTTGCTCAATAGTCATCACATCATCACCCATCAAGAACACAAGATTGCCATCATCGGCGTTGAAAACTGGAGCGCAAGCCCGCGATTTAAGAAATACGGCAACTTACCAACAGCATACAAAGGGGCAAAACATGCCTCATTGAAGCTCTTGCTTTCGCACGACCCCTCCCATTGGCGGGAAGAAGTGTTGCCCAAGTTTCCCGAAATAGCTGCTACCTTTTCGGGACATACACATGCCTTTCAATTTGGCATTAATCTCCCGTTTTTCAAGTGGAGTCCGGTTAAGTGGATGTATAAAGAGTGGTACGGCTTGTATGAAGACGACAAACAGTACTTGTATGTCAATCCCGGATTTGGATTTGTTGCCTATCCCGGGCGGGTGGGTTTTCGTCCTGAAATCACCGTGTTTGAACTGCATCCGCTTCATTCCGACACTTTGGCATCTTAAAGATTTGCAAATAAATAGTTACCTTTGCGGACTATATTTTAGAACCGAAACAATCCTTTCTTAAAAAAGTATTTATGTCAACTTCTGCTCCTATTTTTACCTTCGACACCGCCTTTCTGAACGCACTTGGTTTAAAATCCGTCAATCCGGGCGTGAGCACCGGCTCAAATTGGCAGGAAGGCGATGGCGACCTCCTCCACTCCTACTCCCCTGCCGATGGCAAACTCATTGGCAGTGTCAAAAGTGCCACCCGCGAAAACTACGAAGCGGTGATGGCCACTGCTGCCGAAGCGTTTAAAGTATGGCGCACCATACCCGCCCCCAAGCGCGGTGAAATCGTCCGTCAATTTGGCGATAAATTGCGACAGCATAAAGCCGATTTGGGCAAGTTGGTATCCTATGAAATGGGTAAAAGCCTGCAAGAAGGCTTGGGCGAAGTGCAGGAGATGATTGATATTTGCGATTTTGCCGTAGGTCTTTCGCGTCAATTGTACGGTCTGACCATCCACTCCGAAAGGGCAAACCACCGCATGTACGAGCAATGGCATCCGTTGGGCATTGTAGGCCTCATTACCTCCTTCAACTTTCCCGTTGCCGTTTGGTCGTGGAACACTGCCATCGCTTGGGTTTGCGGGAATGTTTGTGTTTGGAAACCTTCGGAAAAAACACCCCTTTCTGCCGTTGCCTGCCAATTGATTATTGCCGATGTCTTGCGCGAAAACAACCTGCCCGAAGGCATTTCCTGTTTGGTAGTGGGCGATTACCGCGTGGGTCAATATCTTTCGACCGATGAGCGCATCCCCTTGGTGTCTGCCACCGGCTCAACACGGATGGGTAAAATCGTTGGACAAACGGTCGCTGCAAGGTTGGGTAATTCCCTTTTGGAACTCGGCGGCAACAACGCCATTATCGTTACCCCCAATGCCGATTTGAAGTTGACCATCATCGGTGCGGTATTCGGAGCAGTCGGTACTTGCGGTCAACGATGCACGAGCACCCGCCGTCTTATTATTCACGAAAGCATTTACGATACGGTAAAGAACAGACTTGCCGAGGCCTATCATCAATTGCAAATCGGCAACCCGTTGAACCCTGCTAACCATGTCGGCCCGCTGATTGATACCGATGCGGTGAAAATGTATTCGCAAGCCATCGAAGAAGCCAAGGCATCGGGCTGTTCCGTAGTAGTAGAAGGAGGCGTTTTGGAAGGCGGAGAATTTGAATCGGGTTGTTATGTGCGCCCTTGCATCATCGAAGCCAATGCGCAATATGACGTGGTGAAACGCGAAACCTTTGCCCCCATTCTTTACCTCCTCCAATACAATACTTTAGACGAGGCAATTGCCCTTCAAAACGAAGTACCCCAAGGACTATCCTCTGCCATAATGACCACCAACCTTCGCGAAGCCGAATTGTTCCTGTCTCACGAAGGCTCGGACTGCGGCATTGCCAATGTCAACATCGGCACATCGGGCGCAGAGATAGGCGGTGCATTTGGCGGTGAAAAAGAAACCGGCGGCGGACGCGAATCGGGCTCCGATTCGTGGAAAGCCTATATGCGCCGTCAAACCAATACCATCAACTACGGTACCGACTTACCGCTTGCTCAAGGAATTACCTTTAACCTGTAAGTCAATATTTGTGGCGTTCCAACTCCTAATATTTCGCAGGGCGCATTGGTCAATCTAACGCTCTTTGCAACATAACCTTAGCATTTCCAATCTAGTGCTAAGGTTATTTCTTGTTAATCAACTTCATCAGCAAACCTGCCTTAACCTTTCATGGAATTTATACATCAACTCATTGACTTCATTCTCCACATTGACCAACATTTAGAAGCCATTATTGCCCAATACGGCACGTTGACGTACATCATCCTGTTCCTCATCATTTTTGCCGAAACGGGTTTTGTGGTTACGCCTTTTCTACCCGGCGATTCGCTCCTTTTCGCCGTTGGTGCTATTGCTGCATTGGGAGCTATCAACGTATGGTTGGTGCTTATTTTGGTGTTAATTGCAGCATTTACGGGCAATATGGTCAATTACAGCATCGGCCGGCAAATGAGCGAACGAATATTTAAAGCCGAAAAGATACGATTCATCAAGCGCGAATACCTTATCAAAACGCAGGAGTTCTATACCAAACATGGGGCAAAGGCAGTGGTTATCGGACGTTTCCTGCCCATCTTCCGAACCTTTGTTCCCTTTGTTGCGGGCATCGGTTTGATGGATATACGCAAATTCACCTACTACAATATGCTCGGTGCGCTACTTTGGGTGGTGCCTTTTACTTTAGCCGGTTATTTCTTCGGCCAATTACCTTTTGTAAAAGAGAATTTCACCTTAGTGGTGCTCGGTATCATCGGCATCACTATTATTCCGGCCATTTATGCCGCTATCAAAATGCGTTTACAAAAACGAGTGCGGTAAATGACTTTACGTTACCGACACCTAACCCAATACATAATGGCACAAAAGGTGTCGGTAAAGTCTTTTATCATTGTTTTTGTTTCGGTTATGATATTGGGGTTAATGCTTTACCTGTTCCGTCCCTCACCCGATTTAACTTCCTATCGCAACCACTTTGCCCCTACCCTTCCAGAAGGAACAATTCCCGAAGGCAAGGTAAAAGTTACCTATTGGGGCGTATCGTCTTTGCTTCTGGACGATGGTGAAACGAAAGTATTGATAGATGGATTTGTTACCCGCCCTCCCATGCGCAAGGTTTTTTTCGGGAATATTGCGTCGGATACGGGGTTGGTAAAAGGAATGATTAAGCAGCACGGTTTAGAACAACTTTCGGCCGTCATTACCTGCCATTCGCATTACGACCACGCTTTAGATGCCCCTTATTTTGCAAAATATACCGATGCAGTGCTCATGGGTTCGGAGTCAACAATGCAAATAGGACGAGGTGCGGGTTTGTTTGAGGGTAAACTCCAACTTTACCACGCCGGACAGCCTTTCCAATTGGGTAAATTCAGGATTACGCCGATTTTGTCCAAACATGTTCCTGCACAAAAAACAGCACAATGGTTAGGCTTGCAAAGCAACGAAACCCGCAACATCTCCCAACCCCTCTCCCAGCCCACCAAAGCAAATGCTTTTGAAGAAGGCGGCACTTACGATTTGTTCATCGAGCACGACAACAATAGTTTGTTGGTCAAAGCAAGTGCCGGTTACCTGACCAACGCACTCGATACCCTCCATGCCGATGTTTTGTTTCTGGGAATAGGGCTTTTGCACCCCAATGGTAAAGCGTATGAACAGGCATACTATTATAAAACGGTGGGTGTGGTCAAGCCGAGTTTGGTTATCCCCATACATTGGGATAATTTCTTCAAACCGCTTCGCGCCCCGCTTTTACCCAACCCTTACCCCGATGAGGTCAAAGGGGCATTGGACTTTCTCATCCAACAAACCAAACAAGACAGCATCGCTCTGCAATTGTTGGATGCTTTTCAGGCGATGTATTTGTTTTAGGAAATTGACTTTGGGTTACTCTCGCCTTTGCTGAGTTACGTTACCGACACCTAATTCGTTTCCAAATTTTGAGCATTTACAGTAATAAAAGTGTCGGTAACGTAAACAAGCCATTCCCCCAATTAATACCAATGATGTTTTTTCATGTACCACATCATTCCCCCACCGAGCAAAATCATGATTCCCCAAGCCATAAAGTACCCATACTTCCAACGCAATTCGGGCATAAAGTCGAAGTTCATGCCATAGATACCGGCAAGGAAGGTGAGAGGGATAAAAATGGTGGCAACGATGGTCAATGTTTTCATCACATTGTTCATGGCGTGGCTTAGGTTGGCAAGATACAACTCCATCAAATCTTTAAGCATTTCGCGGAATGTGTCAAAGTTGGTGTTGAGCATAAACAATTGGTCGCTGATGTCTTGCAGATAGGTGATGGTAGTGGTCTGTATAAAGCGCGGCGGAACCGTTTTGAGCTTTGAGATAATATCTTTCAGGGGCACGGTAAATTTTCTGACAAACGAAACTTGTTTTCTGAGCAGTAAAATCTTACTCACAATGGATTCATCGGGTTGCCGTTGGGTCAAAATATGGTCTTCGAGGGTTTCTATATTGTCCCGCAGCCTTTCAAGGATATTGAGGTACTCGTCCACCACGGCATCTATGAGGTGGTAAAAAAGGTAGTCGGCTTTTTGGTTTTTAAAGTTCGCTTTACCCGCACCCAACCGTTCTCTTACGGTATCAAACACATCCCCTTCCACCCCAGACTGAAAAGATAACACATAGTTGTCACCCAACACAATGCTCAATTGTTCTTCTTCAATTTCGGTGTCGTTATTCTTGAGAAACAACATGCGCAGGGTAACAAACAAGTGGTTGTCGAATACTTCCAATTTGGGCAAATGCTCTTGAGTAAGGATGTCGTCCACCAACATGGGGTGGAGGGTAAAACAATTGGCTAATTCCTCTACCACTTGTTCGTCCTCAATCATCTCCACATCAATCCAATTGATTCGGGTATAATCTATCTTACCGATAATTTCCTTGACATCTTTGCTTTGGGCAGCAAAGAAATTATTTTCGTTGTATTGAATGAGGTGCAGCAAATGAATTAAAGATAAGAGGTAACAGAAATGGTCAAATTTAACTTGTTTTTGCAAGTTGTTGATGCTTTATGGAAAAAGTCTGCGGCTGCAATCGGTACTATACCCCTGTTACCGCAATTAAACGCTGTCCTTTCGCTTCATTGCCACAAACAAGACAATAAATATCAGCAGGTTAATGACGGTAATGGTCCATAAATTGGCGGCTAACGCTTGCGGCAAGGCGAGGGTATCGGGCAGTAAATTGATGACCTTGTGGATATATGCACTCGGCAGATTGAGGAAGTCAACCGCATCTACGGTTTGGTAAACCAACTCGCCCGGTTGAAGCGGGTCGGTCATATAACTGCGAATAGAGTCTTGCACATAAGCAAAACTTTCGGTGCCCCACCGCGACAACATGCCATAACTGACCACTTCGGCAGGGGTTTCTTCGGGGATGGCGGTGATAACCCCCGACAGGATGATTTGCGGAATCAACACGATGGGGATAATGGTCATCACCTTCTCCGCATTATTGACTATTGCCGACACCAGCAATCCAAGCAGGGTCGCCGAAAAAGTGAGGTAAAACATCACTCCAACATAACCCCAGTAATGGTTCATTTGCACCGCTTCATTGCCCACTGCCAAAAACACTATGCCTACAAAAGCCAGCACTTGCAACAGCGAAAAGAAGCTCAACACCAATACCTTGGACAAGAGATAGGGCATGATCTTGAGGTTAAACATTCGCTCACGCCGGTAAATGGGCAGTTCCCCCACAATTTCCTTTGCGGCGTTGTTGGCACCAAACCATACCGCCGAAATAGCCATCAAAAACAACACACTCAACTCCAATTCCTTAAAAATCAAGGCCACCAACCCTGCAATAACCAAGGCCTGTGCCAACCAAATTGCAGTATTTAGCCGGTCGTTGGTTTTGATGTTAAAATACCTGACCGTCAGCCAAAACAACTGTTTGATAAACGATTCATCGCGCACCTTGTCCACATCTTTGTTCAGACGATGTATTTCACCCGATACGGGATACAGCCCCCGCAACTTATTCGCCCATTCCAACCCTTGCGCCTGTGTGCCGTTTTTGGCGTAAACCTCTATCACGTTCTTGGCATCGAAAAAGTCCAGATAGTTTTCTTTTGAACCGTAGTAAGTCAAGTACCCTCCTTTGGACAAGAAGATGACCTTGTCAACATAATACAAATCATCGGGCTTATGCGTAACCATCAAAACAGTCGTGCCTTTTTGTGTCAAGCTCTTAACACACAACAAGAAGTCCTCGATGGTTTCTGGGTCTAAGGGAGAGGTCGGCTCGTCCAAGAACAGGATGGATGGGTCGGTCAGCAGTTCAACGGCAATGGAGACGCGCTTGCGTTGCCCGCCCGATAGTTCGCCCACTTTGCGTTGGCGTATTTCGGGGTCGTTGATGTTGAGGTTGGTCAATACCTCGGTGATTTTCTGGCGAATATCGTCCGAACTCACATCGCCTGACAAGCGCAATTTTGCCGCATAAAACAAAGACTGCTCTACGTTGAGTTCGCGGTGAACGATGTCGTCTTGCGGCACGTAGCCAATCATGCGTTTCAGGTAGTCGTAGTTGTTGTAAAGGTCCAATCCGTGAATGGTTACTTTACCGGTGGTGGCGGGTGCATCTCCGTTGAGCGCGCGTAGTAAAGTGGACTTACCACAGCCCGACGGCCCCATCACCGCGACAAAATCTTGGGAGGGTATCCTAAACTTTACATCGTGCAAGATGGTGGTTTTACCATTATTGACCTTTCGGGTAACGGCATCGGCAACAATGGCGTTTTGCTTGCGAATGTCTTCGGCAGGCTTGGTTAAACGGAACTTGTAATTGCCGATAAAGATGTCGTCGTTAGGGGTAATGTCGGTTTCGTGGGTAATGCGTTTACCATTGACAAAGGTTCCATTTCTCGATTCGAGGTCGGTGATGGTGACTTTGCCGTTGGGATATTTCTTGATGGTGGCATGTTGCCGCGTAATGGTGAGCTGTGGCAAGCAAATATCGGCATCGGACGAGCGTCCGATGATGATTTCGGATTTGTTTTCCAACAGTTTGGCAATGTCGGAAGTATCGCGTCCGCTCACGGTCATTCCTTTGGGCAACAAGGGGCGTTTTACCGTACCCGACACACTGCCGCTAACCGGAACCGCTTGTTCATCAACGACCGGACTGAGCAGTTCAATCGTTAATTTATAACCATCGTTGGCGGTGGAAAACAAAATCTCATCCCCGTTTTTCAAGATGCACTCGTCTGTACGTTCTCCATTGACAAACGTCCCTCCGGTGCTGCCCAAATCCCTGATGAGCAAATGACCTTCTTCGGTCAACAAAATTTCGGCTTGTTTTCGCGAGATATAAGTACCCGGCAGGTCTATGACCGCACCAAAACCCTGCCTCCCGATGGTGATACTGCCTTTAAAATCGGACTTAACAGCAATTCGCCTGATGACTTGTTCATCTTTAAACAGCAGTAGGCGGGCAATTTTATTATCCATAAATAACACACAGTGGGGAAGGGAGTGGGTAAATTCCTTGCAATATTATGGCTTTTTTAGCAGTTGCAAGGTTTTTTTTATTGGGTAATTTTTGCAATAGGGTGGATAGGGTCGGGAATATTGCTTTTATCTTCCTCCAACATCTATATATGGATGCTTCTTTTACCGAATTGTTTCAGTAAATAGTTGCCCAAATTCGACATCTTTGTGGCCCTTCTGAGGCATTCACAAACAAAACGCCACTAACAACCAAAGCCTCCAATCATTAGGATGGCGACAATCGGTTAATTAGTGGCGTTGTTGAGCGATTTACCTAAGAAAATCTATTTTTTTCGGGTCTTTTTGTCTGCCTTTGGGGCTTCTTCCACTTTGGCAACAGGGGTTTCATCCACTTTTGCAACAGGAGCTACTTTCTCGGCAGCAGGTTTTACCTTCTCGGCAACAGGTGCTACTTTCTCGGCGGCGGGTGCTGTTTTCTTGATGGGAGCGGGTGCTTTTTCTGCCGTGGGTTGGGCTTGGGGAGCAGTTTCAATCTTCCCTTCAACACCTAAGCCTTGAGCAGCGTGTTTGATAAACAAGCCCCATGTGAGGTTGTCCACACCGGGTTTGTGTGCTTGCGCTCTTTCAACGGCCATTTTGGCGGCGTGTTGAATCACCCAATCGTAGTTTTCCTGACCAACCGAATGAACATCGGCATCGGGAGCGGGATTGCAAAAGTCAATGGCGTAAGGAATTCCATTGCGCACGGCCATTTCAACGGTGTTGAAATCGTAGCCCAAGTAGTGGTTCAATTTCAATACATAGTCGTGAATGGTTTTCAACAACTTGGCATCTTCCTTGCCTTTTTCTTTCACATATCTGTTCTCGTGGGGCTGCAAGGGGTCGTACTGCATAATTCGCACGTACTTACCGGCCAAGCAATAGCAACGGTAGTATTCGGTAAACACGATTTCTTCCTGCAACATCATCACCAATTGTCCGGTTTGATTGTACGCATGGAAGAACTCGTCGCTGTTGCGAACTTTGTAAACGCTTTTCCAACCACCGCCTGAGAAAGGTTTCATAAAGGCGGGAAACCCGATATGATCAAATATCTTTCCCCAACTGAGTGGGAACGCAAGGTTTCTGAACGAGGTATCACCTGTATCGGGTGGGCGAACATTGGAAGGAAGGAGTACGGTTTTGGGAACCGGTACGCCGATTTTTTCGGACAAAGCATTGTTAAAAAACTTCTCATCGGCACTCCACCAAAAAGGATTGTTAATCACCGCCGTTCCGGAGATGGCCGCATTTTTCAAATAACCTCTGTAAAAAGGAACATCTTGCGAAATGCGGTCAATAATAACGGCATATTCGGTGGGTTCTGCTTGCGAAACAATGTCAATATTGACCGGCTCGGCAGTAATATCTTTCAAACCCAGGTTGTTTACCGCTTCAATAAACGCCCAGGGGAAAGTATCCTCCATGCCAAATAAAATTCCTATTTTTTTCATGTCTAAAATTTTAAATCGTCTTGCGAAATAGATTATGTATTATAAAATGAGTGTTGGGGGTAAGAACAAGTTGGTGTGCACTGCCGCCGGTTTACTTAATGAGGGAAAGGTAATGAGGGAACATCTCTCTCCATATTGGCCAGTCGTGTTGCGCTTTCGGGCGAATGTCTAACCAATTGGGTATCCCTTTTTTACCAAGCATTTGTGCCATTTTAACATTGGCATCGAGGCAAATATCAAATTCACCGGTTCCCAAGACCACAAACATATCGTTCAATTGCGAGTCGTTGGTGTTAGGAATAAAATCTACGGGGTTATTGAAATAGACGTTATCGTCATAAAAACCGTCTAAATGCGATTTGATGTCAAAAGCAGCACTCATGTTGAAAATGTATTTCACACGGTCGGGGTGTCTGAAACCAAAATTAGTGGCGTGATAGCCTCCAAAACTGCACCCTGCCGCAGCAACGCGATGAACGCCCGTTTCGTAGGCCGCTCGTGGGGCTAATTCGTGATAAAGCATCATATCGTACCATACATGATTTTTAACCCTCTCGGCCGGGCTAATCTTGCGGTTATACCAACTCAATTTGTCTATCCCATCGGGGCAATAGATTTTGACCAACCCATTGTCTATAAACCATTTGGCAGACTCGATGAGTTTAAAGTCCCTGTTCTCCACATAACTTCCCATTGAGGTGGGAAATACAATCACCGGATAACCTCGATCGCCAAAGGTGAGCATTTCGATGTCCTTGCTCAAGTTGGGCGAATACCATTTAACATGTTGTTCCTTCATTAAAAAAATTGTTTTGGCACGGTTTAATTATGAATCGGTCAAACTTGGCTATATATTTGCCCAATTCGATAAATCGGGGGCAAAATTATTGCCTTTTAACCAAAGTTTTATACTTTTTGATGGATATTCATAAATATATAGGGACATTCAGTCTAATTAAGGTCATTGACTTTTGGTCTGAAGCCTTGAATCGCCATGTTGTATTAGATATTATACTCCCGCCCGGCTATAATACCTCCAATCGTATTTACCCCTTGCTCCTGATGAACGACGGACAGGACATCGATGCGGTAAAGTTGTTGCATCATCTTCAACACCTCACCGATACCCATCACATTGACCCGCCCATATCTATATGCATCTATGCCGGTAATCGAAAACATGAATACGGGGTGGCTTCGTTGGCAGATTACAAAAACAGAGGAAATTTAGCGTCCAACTATTCAAAGTTTGTGATGTCGGAATTGATGCCCTATCTTTTTAAAAAGTACAGGATTGACCAAGTTCACCCCAAAAACACCTTGACCGGATTTTCGTTGGGCGGGCTGTCGGCGTTCGATATTGCGTGGCACTATTCCGATGTGTTTAAACAAGTGGGTGTTTTCTCCGGTGCATTTTGGTGGCGGTATAAACCGGTGGATGTGGAAGACCCCGATAACCACCGTATCATGCACGAAGTGGTGCGCAATACGCTACACAAACCAACACTACGGTTTTGGTTTCAATCCGGCTTGCTCGATGAAGCTGAAGACCGCAACAACAACGGCGTGATTGATGTGATTGACGATATTCTCGATTTATGTGTTGAATTGGTCTATAAAGGGTTTAGACCGTTCCACGACTTTACCTACCTCGAAATGCCCGATGGATTGCACGACACCAAAACATGGGCAAAGGCAATGCCCAAGTTTTTGGTTTGGGCGTTTGGAGGGAATATTACGGAAACTTAATTTCAAGTCGAAGGTTACATTACCGACACCTAATCCAAAATTTCAAAAGGTGTCGGTAACGTCTAATGCTGATGCTCCCCATCCTCCTTCACCTTATACAACATCCACCAAGGTGTACCGGGCGAGTCGTGGTGTTCGTAATGATAACCAAAGAAATAGCAGGATATAAACGCTATCAGGTGGTTATTGGGTTGACTTCGGGCATTATGGCGATTGTCGTGCTCGCCTCGGTGAGGGAGATATGTGCCGAACAAAAAGAGTTGCATCGTGCTCAACACCGAGGGCAATATCCAGAAAAGCAAAAGGTTTTCAGTGGGCACAAACAGTTTTAAGACATTAAAGGTGATGGCTGCCAATACAATTTGTCGGATACTCACGTATTCTTTCAAAAACCGCAGATACCAAAACACTACAAAAGGCGGGTGATAGTCGGGATCTTTTTCGGTGCCGGCAAATTGGTGATGCTCGTTGTGTTTGCGCGCCAAGAGGGTAAACGAATTGAACATAAACAATGTAGTACACAGTTGCCCAACCCACACATTGACCCTACGGTTCCAAGAAACCGTGCCGTGAATGGCATCGTGGGCGGTGATGAACAAACCGGTGTAAAGATGGGTGAGCAACACAACCAATAACCAAGTACCGATGGAGGTTACACTTGCCTTGACCGTAAAAGCAAAAGCCATCACCAAAAACCAAGTGGTGATGAGCAATGCAGCAAAATATATGCCTGTTCGGGATTGTTTGGCTAAGGTGTATCTTGTCATGTTGAATGTGATGGTGTGTCGTGCGCCACGTTACCGACACCTTTATTTATGAAAACGGAAGATTAGGTGTCGGTAACGTGATTTCCGTTGTCTTTGAATATGTTACCGACACCTAGAACGACCACATTATTTGTAATTACAAAAGATTTAGGTGTCGGTAACATTATAACCGTTGAATAGTTTCTTTATTGGGTTCGTGCTTCTTCGCTTTTTGTATCAAATATTCATAAATACTAACCACCATGAGCAATAGCGAAAGGTTGTAAACGGCATCTTCGATGGGTATCGTATAAATACGTATGCCGATGATGTGATCCGGGTTGTAGGATACAACAGGCAAAGCGGTCAACACGCCGTTGACCAATAAAAACGGCACTAAGCTGACGAGATAAGTCAAATAGAAACGCCCCATGTATGTGCCCTTGATGACAAACAATTGCAAGCACAACAACACTATGGCAAAGGTAAAAGAAACGGTGGTATAAATCCTGCCAAAGTTCAAAGCTAAACCGAGCAATAAAACAGGGAGCAGAGCAACCGAAATGGTGCGATGCGGCACCCGTTGCGCAAAGTTGGAAAAAAAATAGCGAAGCACCTCATAAATAAATAGACAGGCAAAAGGCACGGTAATGAAAAACATCCACTCCTCCACGGGCAGAACGGAGAGGTAAATGCCTGTCAAATAGGTGGGGTTGAAGCTCCATACACCCAAGTTGGTAAACAGTATGTCCCAAAGGATGAACAAGAAAGCGGAGAGAATTGTGGCCGGAAACAAATATCGCCACTTCTCTACAAATCTAATCCGATGCTCGAAACTTCGGGCAAGTGGATAGGAAACAGTGAAGAGATTGAGCAGCAGATAGGTGTAGCTTTCCATAAAAGGACTTTAGAAGATACAGGTTTGACAAACGGTGAAGGACTGTCAACAGGTAAAACTATAAAAAATTGAGTTGATAGCGCAACATAGACTTCACCAAGATAACCATTTTTTGCGGGTTGGCTACTCTGATACGTTCTTGCAGCACTTTTTGCGGGCTGGCATGGGTAATCTTGTGGAACAAATTGAGGTAGTACTTATAAGCGGTGTAAACTCCAAATTGCGAACCTCTGGGTAATTGTAAAATACCCTGATAGGCGGCATCAAAATCGGACTTAATGTCCTGTTCAATTATTTTTTTACTCTCGTCGTCAAAACAGGTAAACTTCACATCGGGAAAATAAACCCTGCCACGCTCTTCAAAGTCGCTCTTCATGTCGCGCAAAAAGTTGACCTTTTGAAACGCTGCCCCCAATCGGCGAGCCGGTTCGCGAAGTTGGTCGTATTGTTGCCGGTTGCCCTCGCAAAACACCCGTAAGCACATTAACCCTACCACCTCGGCAGAACCGTAGATATAGTGGTCGTACAATTTATTGTTGTAATCGGTGGGGTGCAAGTCCATTTCCATGCTTTGCAGGAATGCTTCTATCAATTCCCATTCTATATCGTAAGTCCGCACCACTTCTTGAAATGCGTGGATAACGGGGTTAGTGCTGATGCCCCGTTCGATGGCTTTGATGGTGTCTTCCTTAAACTCTCGCAACAAGGCCGCTTTGTCTTTGTCGTGAAAAGTGTCCACTATTTCGTCTGCCAAACGCACATAAGCATAAATGCCGTAAATGGGGTCTTGAAACCTTTTATCAAACACCTTGATGCCCATCGTAAACGAAGTGCTGTAATTTTGGGTAATGATGCGGCTGCAATCGGTACAGGAACGGTTGAATAATGACATCATAACTTCGTATCGTTAGTGGTTAGGTTTAAAAATTGTTTTGTCGGAAAAGATTTGTGTTGCTTTCTTACTTCCAAAGCTCGTCTGCAAGTGGCTTAGGCGGTCGTGGCGGTGGTTATCGGGGCAGTGTTGCGCTGCTTTTTGGCCGGGGGTGTGGCAGTGCCGGTAATGCGGTCGGTTACTAATTTGGAACTGATGAGTACAATCGGCAACCCTGTGCCCGGTACAGTGGACGCTCCGACATAAAAGAGGTTACTATATTTTTCGTCCACATTATTCGGACGTAGTCCGGCGACCTGATCTAACCCATGTGCCAAACCCAACCCACTGCCTTTGTACAAATTGAATTTGTCACGCCAATCAATGGGGTTATAAATGGTTCGGGTCAGGGTGTTGCCTTTCAAATCGTAACCGATACGGGCAGACAAATCGGCAATGATATTATCGGCCAATTGCTCGCTGTCGCTCCAATCGGGCTTAAACCGCATATCGGGAACGGGGCATAGAATAAAGATGTTTTCGCAACCTTCGGGCGCACATTCGGGCGTGGTTTTCGAGCTAACGTTTACGTAATAATAAGGCTTATCGGGACTGACCGATGTTTTGAAGATGGTATCGGCATAGTCTTTAAAGTTATCGCCCAAAAAATAGTTGTGGTGGTACAAATCGGGTATCGTTCCCTTCACCCCAAGATATATGGTAAACGGGGCGAGCGTCCACTTCATATTGTCCAACTTTTGTTCCGAAAACTTGGGGCGGTTCATCACCTTACCTCTAAAAAATGCGGCATCGGAATTGCTCACATATACATCGGCTTGCCACAATTTACCTTTATCATCTCTAAATCCGGTCAACTGACCGTTTTCTTCCTCCGCTCCTACAATCTCGGTGTTAAAGTGCATCTTCACACCGCGCTCTTCCAACAACTCTACAAGCGACTCGGTGATGCGATACATGCCACCTTTCACACTCCAATATCCATCGTGCTCCAACTCGGTATAATTGAGCAAGCTGTAAACGGCGGGGGTATCAAAAGGCGTTGACCCAAGAAAAAACGCCACCAACGAGAAGATAACTTTTACCTCTTGTGAGGTAAAACTGCGCTCCAACTCGCGCCACATCGTCCTGAACAACATCGGGCTATGTTTGAGCGGAACGGTCATCAACCCCATCGCATAAGACACCAAACCGTTGAAGTTCTTTTTAATAATACGGTACTCGGTATCGTGAAACACCGATTTTGCCCTCAAAAGATAGGCTTTCGCTTTGGCCTCAAAGTCGGGTTCGATGTCTTTGAATTCGGCAGCCAACTTTTTCAAATCTTTATGAATCAAAAAAGGGCGTTTGCGGTTGGCAAAATAAACCGAATAGACCGGATTGAGTTCGTGCAACTCGAGCGGGTTGGGGATATTGCAATAGTCAAAGAGTTCCTTGAACTCATAACTCATGCTAAAAAACGAGGGGCCGATGTCGAAGGTAAATCCGTCTTTGGTCATTTGGTTCAGCCGGCCGCCGGCTTGATAATGCTTTTCGACCATTTCAACCTCGTATCCATGCGAACTCAAACGGAGGGCAGTGGCTAATCCGCCTAGCCCTGTACCAATAATCAATGCTTTTTTATTCACGGTGGTGTATTTTATCCAACCCAATAACACCTATTGCTTCTTCTTTGTTTAATCTTTTTGAAAAAAAGATTAACAAAGAAGAAAGGATTTACGATCTTACTCCCATTCGGGCGTTAGATATAACAGTTACAACATTACGGTTTAGCATGATTTTCGAGTAAACGCACCTGTTTAAAAAGTAAAATAAGCCCGAAATAGTGCTAAATCCCCCTTGCCCCCTTTGAAAAAGGGGGAATTTTAAGAATGTGTAATTGAGGGAGCGGTTGGAACCTTGAAATTGCATCTATTGGTTTATCAACCAAACGGGAATAGTTTTAAATTGAGTTCGTTTTCCTATTTATTATTGGATGATGGGTAGAAATTATTTCTTATTTTAAAAGCTGTGATTTGGGGGGGGCTGAAATGAATTCGAGGCGTTCTGAAATGATTTCGAGGCGTTCTGAAACGATTTCGAGGCGTTCTGAAACGATTTCGAGGCGTTCTGAAATGATTTCGAGGCGTTCTGAAACGATTTCGAGGCGTTCTGAAACGATTTCGAGGCGTTCTGAAATGATTTCGAGGCGTTCTGAAACGATTTCGAGGCGTTCTGAAACGATTTCGAGGCGTTCTAAAATGATTTCGGGGCGTTCTGAAACGATTTCGAGGCGTTCTGAAACGATTTCGAGGCGTTCTGAAAC
>CALCIK010000221.1 GCA_937907475.1 uncultured Bacteroidota bacterium
AATAGTGTACGGTTCTCGCTTAACTTCTAATGTCCAAACTCTTTCGTCTATAGTCTAAAGTCATAACTCATAACTCATAACTTACTACCACTATCATTCAAAAACCCCGCCTGAAATTGCTTTCAGACGGGGTTTCGCTTTATTTGAGGATGACCTCAGTCGTATTAATTCCGGGACGGTTTATTGACCTAGAATTAATTTATAGTTTTGAACTTCACCGTTGGCGGTAGTCAATCGGGCAATGTAAATGCCGGCAGGAAGATCGTTTGCATCAAGAGGCAAGTTGATGGTTTCACCACCATTGACGTTGCCGCTGAACAATTGACGAGTCTGCTGACCGTTAATGCCGTGAAGGGTTACCGTAGCATCTGTGGATTCAGCTACGCTAAACGCGATATTGGTTTGACCAACAAACGGGTTGGGGAAAGCGGTAATACTTGCCATATCTTCCGTTTTACCACGACCACGCGATTGTTTGGGAACCCAGAACCATCCATAAGCACTTTGTCCATCAGTAGAGGTGATATAGACAATATACCAACCGGTTGGTAAGCCCGAAACATCTTCTGTTGCGGCAGTATAGCCTAACGGACCTTCCCAACTATAGGTGTATGGCGAGGTTCCACCGGCTACCGTAATGTTCACCGCACCGCTGCTGGTTCCGTTATCGGCAGTAATTAACGAGCTAATGATAGATAAATCGTTGATACCGGAGGGCAAGTTGGTATAGGTCGCTGAACAACCTACTGCATCGGTAATAGTTACCGTAAAGACCGCATCATCTGTGTAAAGGATATTAATAGTACCCGGTGTTGGAACACCATAAGTAACGTACCCCGATACCTCCCATTCATAAGCTAAGGGCGTAACAAATGAACCGGTCAACGTGATATAACCAAAGTTGAAGAACGATGAAGTACTGGTACCTGCTTCATAAACTAAGGTAAATGTAGTTGCCAAATCGCAACCGACGCAAAGTGGTTTGAAGACTTCGTAGGTATAGATACAATCGTTCAATGCAACATCTACCGAAACTGTTGCACCACCTGCACCCGGAACTTCATTCGTCAACGGAGTAACGTAGGAGATATAAGGACATTCAGGTGCGGAGTAGCTGTAAGTACAGGTAAAGTCATTGACGCTGATGGTCGGCGGTGCCGGTGCGGCATAGAAGGTAAGAGTCAACGTGCCGGCAGGTTCTAAAGCACCGGTAGCACAAGTACCTAAGGCGTATAAAGTATAGGTACTGGGCGTACATCCGCTTGCCGTAAAGTTCAACGGGGCGTTTTCGTCCACTAATTGTGTGAAACTATCGTCGTAGTACCAAAGCACATCGCCCAAGCCGGGTGAGCCACCAGTATCTAGACTTCCTTCAAAGTCGGCAAAATCGGGAACTATACCTGCACAGGCAGAACCGGTAATGTTACTGGGTATGTAACAAGCATCGCAAGCCGGTTTTTCGATGTCGTAAGAAACCGTACAACCTCCGTTGGTTGAAGTAACCGTTACGGTTGAAGATGGAGTCCCCAACGTTTCGTTAGTGGGGTTAGCAGGGCTGAACGAAGTAGCCGGACAAGTAGCGGGCGCATAAGCATAAGTACAAATGGTACCGCTACTGGTTAATATTATTTGCGGTGCTTCCGGTGTCGGATATACAACCAAGACCATGAAGCCGGCATCAAAGAACTCGCCTGTCGAACAAGTACCCCTTGCATACAAGAAGGTGGATTGTGGTGCACAACCCGTACCGGTATAAGTGGCAACGTAATTGGGAGGTGCCGGCTGAGTATAGGTGGGATTGAGGAACCATTTGATAGTAAAGACTGAGCCATCGGCAGGGTTGCCTGAATTATCTTGGTATCCAATACTGGCTTCGGCAGAAGCGAAGTCAGGTGTTTCACCTGTACAAAGGAAATCGGTATAGGCAGCAGGATCAGAAATGACCTGTGGGCATAGACAACGAACATCGGCTTCCCATCCTAAATCTTGGATGATATTGTCGGATTCGAAGAAGAAAGTTAAACAACCGCTGGGGTTAGATGATGTGAACGTAGTGCCTTGCCATGCAGTACCTGTAACAGGACCCGCTAGCGGTGTTGCACTGGGGCCGAAAGAGTCCCAAACGGTCATGAAGTCAAAGTTAGCTTCAATTGAGAAAGTATTGAAAGTTACTTCTACAATATCAGCAGGGGTAGTACCACAGATGATATACCATTTGCGTTCTACATCAGCATAGTTACCTGCTGCTCCACCTGAGTCAGTGAATGTTTCATTACAACCCTGAATAGTGGCTTGAGTTTCTTCAATGCAAAGGTCAAATGCCTCTTGCTCTAAAGGCTCGAACAAATCCCAAACACGTACTAAATAAGTTTGTCCGGGTGTTCCTTGGAACAACATTTCGTCTGCTTGGTTGTCCCAAAGTATTTCGCATTGTTCGGCCACGTTTGTTCCACCGGCACCGGTCAGACAGCCGGCACAAGCAGGCTCTACTGCCGCTTCGCCGGCACAAATGCCGTCCCATGTAAAATTACAACAGAATGGATCTAAGGCACAGACTGCGCTTTGACAAGCAGGGTCAGAAGGGAAGCCTGCGGTAGCTTGAGCTTGGTTGCAGAAAGGACCTGTACCACCTCCAAAACCGGCGCAATCGCCTGAATAAATTTCAATTCCTAAAGGTGCAATCGGAGTGCCGCCAATGAAAGCAAAGAACGTAATGTTGTCGGCAGTTAGGGTCACCCAACCGCTTGGAGGCATCACAAAACTAAACCACACATCGCCGCCAAAATAGTAAGGGTTGCCAAATTCATTGTCAAAACACTGTGGTCCCGAATCGGGAGAGTCAGTTGATCCTACTGTGCTGTAAGTGCCGCATGACGGAACGCTTAAAGAAGTAGCAGATAGGCACTCGTCATT
>CALCIK010000222.1 GCA_937907475.1 uncultured Bacteroidota bacterium
ACTGCTAGTTATTTTCCCGCCACTGCTAGTTATTTTCCCGCCACTGCTAGTTATTGTCCCGTCAGTTTTTAAAATGCTGATGAGTATGCCGGTATTATGTACTGATTGACAGTGAGTTGTGAGATTAAAGAGTATAGAATGGTTTATTCAACCTCTTTTTTGTCTTTAGATGTTGGAATAGGCGAGCTGCTTTCTTATTTGGATTTTATCATTCTAAAAATCATATACTCTTCGATAACTTGACAAAGATGACCGGAAAGTGAGGGGTGTGATGAAGGGAAAAATTGGGTTTGGGATTTCGGATTATCGAATAGTTATCTGTTGATTTGGTATTGATGATGGCTGTTTAACCCTTTTTTGCAGCACAAAATACCATCAAAAAAAGAGATTGGGGTCTTTAGAATATTTTTTCGCAAAATTATTTAGCATTATGGGGTGCAAAAACGAACTTTTTGCTAATTTTGTTGGTAATAATGTTTTACAACAATTACCCCTAACCCTAAAAGATCTATTATCATGAGTTTCTTAGTAAAACTTGAACAAAAATCAATTGTCCTCAGCTACAAACTGCTTGTTCCGACAATTACCGCCGCGCTGCTTTGTAATCTATTTCTATTCAGTATGATTGCAAACAAAGAATCTATTGCCGAACGGCCTACTATCAGCAACCGCTTGTATTTGCTCGATCAAGCGAGCGCATTTGTGTATGACATAGATGCATTTGAATCAAAAGTTAGAGAGGTGAGCAGAAAACTGAATATCCCGCCGGAGTGGTTAATGGCGGTTATGCACTCGGAGTCGAAGTTTGATGCTTCGGTGAGCAATTACAAAGGAAGCGGCGCAACGGGTCTAATACAGTTTATGCCAGCCACAGCTAAAGAATTTGGAATATCGGTTGCACAACTAAAAAACCTAAGTCATGTGGAACAACTGAATTACGTGTATAAGTATTTATCAGCCAAACAAACTCAATTTCGAGCTTACGAAACCCTAACCGATTTGTATATCGCTATTCTTTACCCAAAAGCATTGACAGAGGATTTTTGCTATTCTTTATATTCAAAACCCTCCGTTAGTTATGTGATGAATTCGGGATTAGACCTAAATAGCGACGGGAATGTTACTATTCAAGACGTTGATAAATACTTGAAACGAAAGTATCCGAGTGCGTTTATTATCACCAAAGTGGGGAAACCGTTATCTGAACAAACCGCCGATGTGATGCCTAATTTGTATGGCAGAAAGCATTAGATAGCGATAGAAGCAAAAAAAAAGTGTGCTTTTGCAAAGGGTTCGCCCTTAGTAAAAGCACACTTTTTTAGTTTAAAAGGAGTGTGGAGGTCTAGGTGTCCTACTTTAGTTTCACTAAACTCCTGAATGTTTGTTCGACAGACCTACGGTTATTTTTCAACTATCCTAAAATTAGATGGGATAGGTTTATTGCTGTGAATAATACCTTCTAAACGCAAAGAATTACTATATACGCCGCCTTTAATTTTTGACAACTGAATAGCTGTATTGATTTCTTTCAAAGCTTTTCTTTTATTACCGGCCTTGTATAATAAGGCTGCATACGTTTCTCGCCCTTGTATATTACTTGAGCTTTTGGAAATAGCCTTTTCGAAGTATTTGGAGGCTTGATTCAACAAACTAGGGTCATTGACATGGTAAATAAAATTCCATGCCAAGTTTTCTAAGTTTGAAGTCTGCATAGTTTTGCCCTCTTTCATATAACTGACGGCTAGGTTTGCGTAATCATTCCATCTATTGGTTTGGGAATAGTAGAGCAATCGCATATCGAATTCATAAGAAGCGGCATCGGTTAAATCCAAAAATTTTACCGATTGCATAATCGAGTTTAGTTTTTGCATTCCACCGGTCTTTGCTCTTGTAGCCGTTAAAACAGCACCGCGAATAGCGTCTTTTAATTTTTGTTGAACCATCTCCTTGCCAAATTCGGCAACAAAAATATCTTTGTTAGCTAATAGCGCGAGGTATGCTTTGGAATTAAAGCAATCGGCATTATCAATGATAATGCTTCTGTTTTCAGAAGAGGTGTATTCCTTGACGGGTATTACGGTTAAATAATCATTCACCAAGTCGGGGTATAAATCAGGGTAGGCTTTAAGTTGATTAATACAATTTATTAAAAAAGTAGGTTCTCTTTTGCCATCTTGATAGTCCCTAATCAGTGGATAAACCGCATTGAAAGAGTTGCTCACTAATTGAAAGGAAACATCTGTACTTGGGATTTCTTCCACTCTGTCTATCATTTCTTTAAACTCTGCAACGGTTTTTATGCCGGTTTCTTGGATAAGCAATTCGCCATCTTTATTGAAAAACAGAAAGGTGGGATACGTTTCTATACTTAAATCTCTTTTGGCATTATTCAGCAACCTAACGCCATCTGTTGTACTGACATCGGCTAAAACAGAAAGGTATTTTTCCTTACTTAGTAAGGCTACGACATCTGGATTTTTAAATACATTGCTTTCAACCGTCTCACATTCTTCCCGAAAGGAGTTATGGTTAAAGACATAGATAAAGATTGGGAGATTAAAAGGTTTTGCTATTGCTTTAGCTGTTTCCCAATCAATTGCAAAAAAATCAACCACATTTGCTTGTGGCTGCACATCCCTCTCCATTGCTTCCTGAGCATTTAAAGTAGAATAGTGGGAAAGCCCGCAATGTGAGAACACGATGAAAAAAGAAAGACTAATAAATGTGTTAAAATTTGCCATAGTGGCCATATTAGTAGGAGTGATGAAACAAAACAAAACAAAAACAGAGGATATTCTCTATACCATACTGTCCATTTATATACAAGACAAATTCCCCTCAAAGATACAAAAAACTTGCACAGTTGATTATATGAATGCAGTTCGACTTTTTAGTATGGCGGTAGTTTAAACTTAAAATAATTAAATTTG
Source organism: uncultured Bacteroidota bacterium (assembly GCA_937907475.1). Lineage (GTDB taxonomy): Bacteria > Bacteroidota > Bacteroidia > Chitinophagales > UBA2359 > UBA2359. The sequence goes on from CALCIK010000222.1 coordinate 2,931, forward strand.
CTTGCACTTTATAGAACGTGATATAGTTCTCTATACGAAAACCATTCTTTTAGGTTCGAATCTCGATGAGCAAATCGCGAAAAACGAATAGTTACCAAGAATTAAAACTTGCACAATAGTTTAGTTCCGGTTCTATTCTTCCATCCTTTGCTAATCAAGCTTTTTCAAACAATAATCATTCCAAAAAAAACAATTTTACTTTTATCCTCTATGAAATACTATATTATTGCAGGAGAGGCATCGGGCGATTTGCATGGCGGCAATCTGATTAAAGCCCTAAAATCGAATGACGGGAATGCTCAATTCAGATGCTGGGGAGGGGATTATATGCAGGAAACATCGGGGTCTGAATTGGTTAGGCATTACAAAGATACCGCCTACATGGGTATCATTGAGGTGATAAAACACTTGCCAAGTATATTTAGGAATATAAAAGCGTGTAAAGAAGATATTTTGCGGTTTAACCCCGATGTAGTTATTCTGATTGACTATCCGGGATTTAATTTACGAATTGCTCAATTTTTAAAAAAGAAGGGGGTAAAAGTGTTTTACTATATCTCTCCGCAGGTTTGGGCTTGGCACGCTTCACGGGTACCGATGATGAAAAAAAATATTGACGAGTTGTTTGTGATTTTACCTTTTGAGCAGGATTTTTTTGCGCGATACGATTGGAGTGTATCTTATTTTGGACACCCTTTGCTTGATGCGATAGACAATGAAACCAAACAAGAAAACAATTCAAGCGATATGCAAGATTTGTTGCACGAAACCGGCAAGCCCATCATCGCATTACTGCCCGGAAGCCGCAAGCAAGAAGTGAAGCGTATTTTACCACAAATGCTTACAGTACAAGCCTCTTTTCCCGACTTTCAATTGGTGGTAGCCGGTGTTCCATCGCTTCCATCCAGCTTATACGAAAGCGTTTTACAAGGAACCCCTGTTCCAATAGTCTATGGACAAACGCATCAATTACTTAGACGCGCAAGGGCGGCATTGGTAGCGTCCGGCACAGCTACCTTAGAAACGGCTTTGCTCAACGTGCCTCAAGTGGTTTGTTATCGGGCTAATCCTATTTCGATCGCTATTGCCCGTAAATTGGTCAAGGTGCCCTATATCTCTTTGGTTAACCTTATTGCGGGCAAAGAGGTGGTAAAAGAGCTAATTCAACAGGCTTTTAACTCGGTTAACCTTGAGAAAGAACTCCGACCTTTACTGACTGAGGGTAGCCCGAAACGAACAGAAATGCTTCGAGAATACGAACTGCTTCGCCGGCAATTGGGTGGCAGTGGCGTGTCGGAAAGAGTGGCTGCTAATATGATAACGCTATTAAAAGCCGGTAATCATTTGTAGTTTCAGGTGTTTGAATACTTATAAACTAAGCGAGGTTAAGTTTCTTATTCCCTTGATGGGGTTAAGGGCATTGAAGTTGATGAGGAAGGTAACCCGCTCGTACCATTTCATGCCGTTGGCTTCATACACATCTTTGATGTTTCCCGAAGATACTAGCGACCAGTAAATCTCAATGGCATCGGGAACGGGGGTGAAGGCAATGCCTGCATCAAAAAACAATTTACCATTCCACAAACCGCCATCAGCTATGTCGGTATAGGGCAACCCTAAATCGGCATATAGTTTCAGGGGCAATCTTTTGATGGGCAAGGAGGCTTTAAAATTAGCTGCCAGCATATACTTATCGGTATAACCAATGTTGATGGGCACTTTAAACCCGGCACCACCCATGCCTACCTGATGCGACCAAAATCCATCGCTCTCGTTTCGGGCTACAAAAACCTGATCTATGGCATAGTCATAACCCCCTCTCATGGTGAGGGGAAGCAGAACAGGCGAATTGGTGGTAACGGTCTTGTTTTGCAAAAATCCTCCGGCATAAATACGCGCGCTCAACCCACTTCGGGCACTTTTCCCGTAGGAAATCAAGTACTTCAATTCTGCCTGCGCCATCGAAAAATCTGCTCCTTGTTGTATGCCTAATTTCCAACCAAAGGGGTTGATGCGGCGGCTGTTTTGATGGTTAAAGGCTATTTCATTCAGGTAAAAATCATCGGCCACACGGCTGCAATTGGTATTGGGCGGGCATTCAAATTTTTTGCGCAACACACTTACATGGCGCAATACTATTTGTGTTTGTGCCGGATGGCGAGGTGTTTTTTTCTTCAGGTGAAAAGTTAGGCTCGGTGAGAGGCGGTAGAATTTATACGTTTCTGTGCTTATCGTTCTGTCAACAAGGGAGGTGTCTTTGCTAAAAACACTAAAATTACCATTGCCAAACATAGAAGCACTTAAATTGAGTTCAACACGGCTAAAAGCTTTATTCGGATATTTGTTGAAGCCAATTTCACCGGCTCCCGAAAAACTGTTTGAACCGATGGCATACATGGGTGCAAGGGTAAACTGAACCGGCGTTGTTGGTACAAGGCTATTGTAAAAGGCCATTCCAAGCATCGCCTTATCGTAATGATTGTAACCTATGATTGGGCTAAAAAATAATTGTTTGCGCTTCGGGTTTTCTAAACTGCCGATGAACTGCAAACGAAACGGATTACTTCGTTTGCATAGTTTATTGGGGTAAAAGGTATTGTTTCTTCTATCCACATCGGCCATATTGTTGGCTGCATCAACCACAATTTTGTCGTATTTGCCCGATGGGAAATTGACTTCCATCGTTCCCAGAAAACCATCGTACCAAACGGTTTCTACGGGTTGTCCTTTTTGAAAGGCTGTAAGGGTAAAGGGTGCTCTGATACCGGTTTTGCCGTTTTGTTTGAGGGTTACTTTGTCGTATTGACTACTACCTATTGTTTGTGCCTTTGGTTTGACTTTTTTGATTTTGTAATCTATTTTCTTGGTAGTCGGGAGCAGTTCGTCAAAAAACCAATCCATGTTTTTACCGCTCTGCGAAGTAAATACCTGTCTCAAATCCTCGGGATAGGGATGCCTGAAACTATACTGCCGGTAATACTCCTTCATGATTCGGTCGAAATTTGCCGTTCCTAACCATTTTTCGAGATGGTGAAAGCTAAAAGCCGTTTTAAAATATACAATCCCCCCATAGTTGAGCTGCGTATAATCTTCAGAAGGCAGGGTTATGGCTTGGTCGGCGTTTTTGCGGGCATTAAACAAGTAGAAATAGTATTGCATTGCGTGAGGCTCGTATTCGTCGAGGTCAAATAAACGAGCTAACCCGCTATCGGCAGCTTTACCCAATAATTTATCATTGGGGTATTTTTCCATGAAATAGCGCAGTTCGTAGTAAGAGTTCATCCCTTCGTCCATCCACGGGTGCTGCCTTTCGTTTGTGGCAAGGAGTCCGTAAAACCAGTTATGCCCCACTTCGTGAATGATGACCTGTTCCAACGATTTGGCAGAGCCGCTTTTTCCTATAACCGTAATCATCGGGTACTCCATGCCCGCACCGGCACTCAAGGCACTTTGCAGGGCAGTGCAATGCTTATACGGGTATAGTCCTACTTTGTCGGAGTAAAAGTAAACGGCATTGGCTACGTATTTTGCGCCTTCTGTCCAAAGATTGGACTCTTCGTTAGTAAACATTGCCCAAGTAACCACCTTTTGGGTCGAATTAGGAAGTTGAACTGTGTCTTTCAGTACGTGAAATCGTTTATCAGCAAACCATGCAAAATCGTGTATGCTGTCTTGTTTGTAGGTAATCGTTTTGAGTTGCGGTGAGGAGGGGGGGAAACTAAGGTCTTTGCTGTCAAATTTTCCCGAAAGGGCTTCTGTTTCTGTAACTTTTTGGTTGAGCCATTCCATCTCTTCGGGGTTTTGCAACTCGCCTGTTGCCCCTACGACATAGTTTTGTGGCAGGGTAATCGTTACTTCAAAACTGCCGAAATCGCTGAAAAACTCGCCTTGGTCTAAGTAAGGAATGGGATGCCAACCTTTGGCATCATAGACCGCCGGTTTGGGGTACCATTGGGTGATTTGGTAAGACTGATCCACATGCCCCAAGCGCGAAAAGCTGTTCGGGATTTTAACCAAAAACGGCGTTTGTATCAATACCTTCTCACCGCTTTTGAGTGGTTTGTTCAAGGTGATTTTGGCAATGTCAACATTTTTTTTGTCGTACTCCCATTGCAAGGCTTTACCATCCGCCTCAAAACCGAGGTTGTCAATATAGCCGCGCTCGGCACTTTTTGAGTAGTAAAATCTGCTGCTACCGTTTTCCAATTGCTGTTTGGCAAAGGCGGTGCTTTGGTTTTTAAAGGCATTCGGCCATAGGTGAAAGTACAAAAACGTCAACTCATTGGGCGAGTTGTTGTGGTATTCAATTTGAGCAAACCCTTTAAGGGTATGGGCGGTATCGTTGAGGCTGACCTCTATTTTATAATTCACTTGTTGTTGCCATTTTTGAGCAAAAGCGGTCATAGAGCAGAGTTGGAATATGGTAAGTGCTATCAACAAAAACAGGCTATTCCGTTTCATGGGCATTGAAGTGGTTACAGTATTTTTAAAAGATGCCCCAAAAGTACGAACATTTCCCAACTTGCCTTTAGTAACCCATAAAGCAAACGGGGAAACCCGGCATTTGCCATGTTTCCCCGTTATTGCGGTAAAATCAATATTCAGATTCGCTGTTCAGACTACCAAAGCAGTTGGTTAATGCTTGTAGCCTTAACGATGATGCTTTCTAATGCGGTAATGGAAACACGCTCTTGTTGTAAGGTGTCGCGGTTTCTGATGGTTACAGTATCGTTCTCTAAAGTATCAAAGTCAATGGTTACACAATAGGGCGTACCAATGGCATCTTGACGGCGGTATCGTCTTCCGATAGAGTCTTTTTCTTCGTATTGACATTGAACCGACATCTTGAGTTGGGAAAACACCTGCCGCGCTTTGTCGGTCAGTTCGGTTTTGCTAATCAAGGGCAACACCGCAACTTTTACCGGAGCCAAAGCAGGATGGAGGTTGAGTACCGTCCGCATAGCCATTCCGCCATCTGCATCGGGCACCTCTTCTTCTTTCAACGCAGTGGTCAAGACTGCCAAAAAGGTTCGGTCTGCTCCTACCGATGTTTCCACCACATAAGGCACATAGCTTTCGTTTCTTTCGGGGTCAAAATATTGCATTTTCTTACCCGAAAAAAGTTGGTGATTGCCCAAGTCGAAGTCGGTACGAGAATGTATGCCTTCTATCTCTTTAAAACCAAACGGGAAATTGAACTCAATATCTACGGCTGCATTGGCATAGTGTGCCAATTTTTCGTGCTCGTGGAAGCGCAATTGATGCGTGCCGAACAATGCTTTATGCCATTTTAGTCTTTCCTCCCTCCAATATTGGTACCACTCCATTTCGGTACCGGGCGGTACAAAAAACTGCATTTCCATTTGCTCAAACTCGCGCATACGGAAAATAAATTGTCGTGCTACGATTTCATTTCTGAATGCCTTGCCTATTTGAGCAATTCCAAAAGGCAACTTTTGACGGGTGGTTCTTTGTACGTTCAGAAAATTGACAAATATACCTTGCGCCGTTTCGGGGCGAAGATACACGCGGTTGTCTTCTTCCGTAGCACCGGCTAAAGCTCCGAAATGGGTAGCGAACATGAGGTTGAACTGTCTTACCTCTGTCCAGTTTCTGGAACCGCTTTCGGGGCAAGCAATCTCACAGTCAACGATAATTTGCTTCATTTCTGCCAAATCATTGTCTTCCATGGATTTGACATAACGTTGGGCAATGCGGCCGCGCTCTTCGGCATAGTTCATGACGCGTTCGTTGGTGGTGCGGTAAACACCCTCGTCAAACGAGTCGCCAAAGCGTTTAGCTGCTTTTTCGACCTCTTTGTTAATTTTGTCGTCTATTTTGCCCAAGTATTCCTCAATCAACACATCTGCGCGATAGCGTTTTTTGGAGTCTTTGTTGTCAATCAACGGGTCGTTAAAGGCATCAACGTGTCCCGATGCTTTCCATATCTTGGGGTGCATAAAGATGGCCGAGTCAAGGCCCACGATGTTTTCGTGCATTTGAACCATTGACTTCCACCAAAAGGATTTGATGTTGTTTTTTAGTTCTACACCATAGGGGCCGTAGTCATATACTGCACTTAACCCATCATATACTTCGCTTGAGGGGTAAATAAACCCGTACTCTTTAGCGTGCGAAATCAACTTCTTAAAAATATCTCCTTGATTTTTCATAGCGGGCGCAAAGATACACCTAAAAGATTAATTTACGATTGACGATTTTAGATTTACGATTTAAGAGCTAAGAATTTACGATTTACGGATAAGGGGTAAGGGATTAGGGTTTGAGTTACGAATTGGTAATTAGGGATGAGGGATTGCTAATTAGGAATTACTATTTTGCTTCTACTTCGCACAGCACATGTATTCTTAAATTTATTGTCTAATATCTAAAGTCTTTTGTCTAAAATCTTTTGTCTTTTGTCTTAAGTCTAAAATCTTACGTCTTTCCATAAACGCAAACAGCCCGAACATTGAAGGTCAATATTCGGGCTGTGTTGTGTGGCTATCCTAGTCAATAGCTATATGTCAATCTAATTGTTGATTAAAAGCGGCGTGTTTTATAGCGGTTGTCTTCCACCTTTGAGGCTTTGGTTAATGCTTGGAGGGCACTAAAGTCCACACTTTGTTTGATGGGTTGGTCAATTTCGCTTTTTGTGGCTGCCAAATCGGAAGGAGGCGTGGCTTCGGTGAAAGAATTTACTTTGACCACATAGACCCCTTTATCGCCAACGATGGGTTTGGACACCGTATTGGGTTTTAATGAGAAAATAGTCCCTTGTACTTTAGGTTCTCTTCCTAAATCGGCAAGGCTGAAAGAATAGAAATCCAATTCAGCGGCTGAAGCCATTTCTTGCCCTGTGGCAGAAGCTACGCTCTGTAAATTGTCGGCATTACCAATTTTGGCAATGATTTTTTCAGCTTTCTTTTCTTTCTTAACCTCCGCCTCCAATTGGGTTCTTACATCATCCACCGTAGGAGTACCTTCTTCTTTTGCAGCAGTAACTGCCGGTAAGATGTACGTAATTTTTCGGCGACCTGTGCCGTCTTTCAGTTCTTCTTCTAAAGAAAAGATTTGGCTGCTTACTTTACCGACATCGTTTGTAAATGCCCATGTAGCTATTTCCTCGCTGATGCCCAATCCTGTAATATTGTAGGTGTTCTTCTCAATATTCTCGGATTTTTTGATGGCAAGGGTCTGCTCGGCAGCGGCTTTTCTAAATGCTTCTACTTTGGTATTTTGTGTGGCAAATTGCAGTGCTTTTGCAAAAACGTTGTTGCGTGTTTGCTCGCTTGGCTCTACATTTTTGCTGAACGTGGCAAATTTGACCGACTCTTTGTTGGGATTTGCTGAGGTGATTTGTACCAAGTACAAACCTTGTGCAGTAGGAGTGGTAAAAATATCACCTTGTTTGTGTTCATAAAAAACGGCTTTTGCCAATTCAGGGGCAAGCCCATCAGGTTTTACATATCCAACATCACCTCCTTTGGCTTTACTGGCAGCATCGGCTGAAAATTGAGTTGCCATAGCAGCAAAATCACCACCTTTTTCCAAAACTGTTTTAACACTGTCGGCTGTAGCCGTTACTTTTGCAACGGAAGCGGCATCGGCAGCGGTGAACAATATTTGACGGATTTTTACCGAGTCCGCAATCATTTTACGGTCAAGTAATTTGACCGACTTATACGCTCCCGCCTCATAAATAGGACCTACCACCGTTCCAATCGGCAAGCTGAATAGGGAATCTTTTAACAAACCCGTGAGTGCATCTTTTGCAACATAGGCATCCGAAAACGGAGTATCAGAGTTTTGAACTTTAATAAAACGTGCTGCATCTTCAGTCGCTTTTAAGGCCTCTGTATTGTCGGCAATCGTTTTTTGTGCCATTGTGCTATCCTCTTTAGTCGGGATAACATCATAAGTGAGGTACTCAATGGATTTTGATTCCTTTTGCTTAAACTTCTCTTTGTTTTTATTGAGATACGCTTTTAGCTCTGCATCGGTTACGGTTACTTCGCTGTCCTGTATAGTAGTATAAGGCACGAAAACGTAGTCAATAGTTGCTTTTTTGTTTTTATCAACAAATACTTGCTTGGCATACCAAGTAGGAATGTAGATTGCCTTCTTGATAAGGCTCGTGTATTTTTGCTTTACCTCATCTTTCATCACCGACTCCTCAAAACGTTTCCATTGACGTTGACGGGCTTTGCCTTCTTCAGTACCATCGCTAAACGATTTTACATATTCGGCGAGTTTATCTTTGCTAAACATACCCGATTCGTCTTGAAAAACCGCAGCACTTTTGATGGAAGGGTGCAGGTTGTCGCCGGTAAAAAGTTGGGTAAGTTCATCATTGGTAATTGACAAACCAAGTGACTCATAAGACCGGCGAAGCAGATGTTCTTCTACTTCTTGTGTCCATGCTTGTTCGCGTATTTGCATGCGCGTTTCGTCTGTCAACTCCATTTGGTTGTTGCGGTAATTGTCGGTAATTTGCTCTATTTTTGCTTGATATTTTTGAACATCAATGCTCTCGCCATCAATACTACCTATTGAATTAGCATTACCGGTAATGCGGGATGTGGTACTCAAAGCATCCATCAATAAGAAAGACACAATTGATGCCGCTATAAGAAACACCACTAAACCCACTCTCTGACGTATTTTTTCTATTACAGCCATTGCAGTATCTGATTTTTAAAAATTGCGTGCAAAGATACATCAATTGTGCTAAAATTCAAGTGTTCAGGTAAAATGTACCTTGTAAATGTAATTTTAGGGTAGTTTTTCTCATTTTACCATGTTTCATTTACCCTAACATTTATGTTTCCGTCTCAACATCCCTAAAACTTTCTACACTTATGCTGTTTCGCACAGAAATTAACTTGCCTCCCTCCTCATATCCCATCACCCATGCCGACCATCTTCTGCTTGTCGGTTCTTGTTTTACCCAAAACATCGGGCAGTTACTAAAGGATTCCAAGTTTTCTGTCGGTGTAAACCCAACCGGTGTGCTTTACAACCCTTTGTCTATTCTACAAACCCTGCAATTATTGATAGACAAAGCCTTCTTGACCGAGAATGACCTTTACCATAACGGACATCATTATCTGAGCTTTGCACATCATGGAAGTTTTTCCAACCCCAACGCTCAAGACTGCTTAAAGAAGATAAATCAACACCTGCTCGAGGGCAGCAATCTTTTGTCCTCTGCCCAGTATATCGTGCTCACGTTTGGAACATCGTTTGCCTATCGGCGAAAAGATACCCAACAGGTTGTGGCGAACTGTCACAAATTACCCGATAGTTTTTTTACGCGGCAACCGTTAACCGTTGCCGAGATTGTATCTGCGCTTGAACCTGCTTTCCGCTTTTTGTTTGAGCAAAATGACCGGTTGCGGCTCATCCTCACCGTTAGTCCCATTCGACATTGGAAAGATGGGGCGGTCAACAATCAACTCAGTAAGGCGACCCTTATTCTTGCCATTCACGAGCTAAAAAATATGTTTCAAGACCGGATAGATTATTTTCCCGCTTACGAACTGATGATGGACGACCTGCGCGACTACCGGTATTATGCCGACGACCTGCTTCACCCCACCCCGATGGCTATTCAATATATCTGGCAAAAATTCAAATCCGTCTATTTTACGAGGCAAACCAACGACTTAATCAAAGCCATAGAGAAAATAAGGCAAGCCTATCAACACAAAGCAATACAGCCTCAAAGCGAAACCTATCAATCATTTGCCAAACAGCAAATCGCGGCTATCTTAGAACTTGTCAAGCAATATCCCAATCTGCGATTTGAGGAGGAGTTGGCTTACTTTGAGCGGGCTGGATAATGCTTCCTCTACGACAGTCCCCCTTGCCTTTCATAATAACACTTCGAAGCGTGGCATCAGGAACATAAAAGATAAACAGAAAATCTCCGGGCAATTTAAGTCCCAACAGGAGTGTTACGCTATCTTACGGTTCCTTTACATCAATGAATAAAGTAGCGGAATTCAGCCCTGTAAAAATGCCATAACCATTAACGATACTTGTGGATGGGTTGGTTAAATTTTGTGAGCTTGTGCTGTTATCGTCATAAAGCGATGCATAGTCGGGCAATACGTGGTATAAAGTAATGCGATGCATTCCGTAATATTGAAAATCAAAAGCTCGCAATTCCTCTGTTGATGAAGTAGTTGGAGATTTTCTGAACAGATTTCCCGGAGGAGCGTTGTCACCGAAATCACGAATAGGGTCGAGCGTTGATGCCATATTTTCTACTATCACGAGGTAGTAGGATGCGTCATCATTATCCCAAGTAAGTTGCACGGGGTCGGGGTTGGTGGGCATACCACCGGTTGGAATTCCACCCGTTGGAAAACCACCGGAAGCATCAATTCTTGTTATGGAAATAGTAGATACTGATTGCTTAAAATTTGTTGGAGGAGATGGTGTATAAGTAGTAGCGGTTACATTTTTGTTGTTGAACATAAATGATAACTCATAATTGTCGCCTGTGGTTACTACTATACTACTATCAACATAATGTCCATCACCTAATGCAGTTAATACATGCGGTGTGTTATTGTGCAATACTGAAAGCGAAAGATTGTCAATGTCATCCGTTGAGTAGTCAGCATTTGATGAAAATGGAGTTTGCCTGCTAACTTTTACCGTAAAGTAAGAGCCGGGTTCTAAATAGGATTCAATGATTGGCGTGTCGGTAAACTCCTTTGTTTCTTCTTTGCTGCATCCGGCTATTATTGCTAGGAGGATATACAAACAAACAGTAAGGCTAATTATTTTGCTTTGCTTCATTTTTTCTTTTAATTAAAATTATTGTGGTGAGTATTATCTGAGTTTTAGTGACAAGGTGATGTTTGGTGTGATGCCAAAATAGTTTACGTTGGTTACCAAGATTTCACTATCCTCAATTGTATATTGTTTGTACCAAACATTGGTGCGGTTATAGAGATTAAAAATGGAAAAGCCGATGTAGCCAAGTTCTCTTCTTTTCTTGTCACCTTTTACTCCTTTCAATATTTTGTAATTTGCAGAGAGGTCGGCACGGTGATAATCGGGTAAGCGCAATCCGTTTTTAGCAGTAACGGTAAAATAGTCTTTTGATGTTCCATCTAACAATTCTACTGTATAAGCACCGGAAGGAGCGGTGTAAGGTCGCCCTGTTGCAAAAATCCATGTGGCTGAAAAACTCCACCGTTTCCATTCATACAATCCAACCATTTTAAATTCGTGTGCTACATCCTGATTGGCGGGATAATAAGAATCGGAATAAACCTCAAATTGGTTTCGCGCTTCGCCAAAGGTGTAGCTCATCCAGCCGTTAATCTTTCCAATTTTACGTTGTGCAAGCAATTCAATACCGCGAGAATACCCGTTTCCGGTAAAGAAGTTTTCGTCATAACTGACACCAAACGGGCTTGGATTAAAACGCAGCGAATATTCGGTAAGATTTTTTAGTTCTTTATAATACCCTTCTGCACTAAAAAGGTAACTGTTGGTTTCATAAGATAACCCTGCAATGTAATGAACGGATGAACTGACCGGCACATTTGCACCGTCAGAAAGCAGCCAAAAATCTTTGCTGCCGGTAAGAATGTCTTCGCGTATTACGCGATTAGCAAACTGATAATATTTTCCGGTTGATCCTTTTAGCGTTAACTTTTCTGTTAAGTTAATGGAGAGTGATGCTCGTGGTTCGTAATAGACTTGTTTAGTTGTTCCAAAGTAGCTCGCTCTTATGCCCGGCATAAATTGTACACGGTCTTTGAATAGTTTTATTTTATTCTGAACATAACCTCCTGATAATTGGGCTTTATTTTTTTTGTCGAGAACTGTTGAGGTATCATTTTGCGCATAAGAATACTTGATATCGTAATGCGCTCCGAAAGCGCCGAATTGAAGTTGACTGAAATTAAAGAGGTCATAAGTGTAATCGGATTTAATACTGTAGTCTTTTAGATTGTTGTTTTCAAATACTCCGTTGTTGTTGGTTGTGGTTTCACCGTCCGAATTGGTTACGGTGCGTTCGTTGGAGCGGTCGCGTTCGCTATAATAGTTGGAGTAACTAAGAATGGTGTTACCGTATAATTTATCACTCCACTTGCGCGAATGTTTTAAACTTGTACCAATGTTTCCATAGTTGGTTAAGTCGGTTGAGTTGTTGCTAAAGTTGGAATTTGAATTACCAAAAAAGGATGGAGCCTCAAACGAAGTGCTGTTATCTAATTTATCTGTTCCGTTAAAAATGCTCAATGAAATGACATCTTTAGTAGTGGGACGATAGGTAAACTTTCCGTTTAAATCATAGAAATAAGAAGTTGCTTTTACTTCCTGTTGTGCCCTGCCACCGGGTCCGGTGGGTTGGGTGATGGTGGTGCTGTTGCTTGAATTAAACTTGTCGAATATTTTATTGTAAAGAAACCCTTTGTATGATCTGCGAAACGTAACGATGGAAGAAAACTTTTCGCCAACAGGAATTTCTGCAAAAACATTAAGACTTAACAAACTTAAATCTGCGCCGAGGTTGAATATATTTTGATTGCCATCTTTACCCGTAATTTCAGTAACACTTGATAGTCTTCCGCCAAAGCGCGATTCAAAACCTCCTTTGTAAAGTTGAACATCTTTTATAGCGTTTGAATTGAAGGCGCTGAAAAAACCATACAAGTGGTCAACCTGATAAACGGTGAAGCCGTCATAAAGAACAAGGTTTTGGTCGGGAGTTCCACCACGCACATATAAACCTGAAGACGATTCATTTTAGACTTTGGACAAACGCCTCAAGCCCCCGAAGTTGATTTGGGGGCTAAAC
>CALCIK010000223.1 GCA_937907475.1 uncultured Bacteroidota bacterium
CCCTGTCGCGGAAGTCGCGGAAGCGTTGCTATTTATCCGAACCCTGTCGCGGAAGTCGCGGAAGCGTTGCTATTTATCCGAACCCTGTCGCGGAAGTCGCGGAAGCGTTGCTATTTATCCGAACCCTGTCGCGGAAGTCGCGGAAGCGTTGCTATTTATCCGAACCCTGTCGTGGAAGTCGCGGAAGCGTTGCTATTTTTCCGACAAGTCATTTTTTACCCAAAAAAGCGAAATATAAAAGGTATAGCTATTTCAAACTTATACTTTTGTGTTATTAGTTAAAGAATGATAGAATTGAATTCTATATAGGCAAAGCATCCCCAAAAACAGGAAATACTATCAGCACAACAAGTTTCAAGCGTATGCCAATGCAGGCTCTTTGTGTCAATAAATCTTAACTGATTTTTTAAACGCTATCGGTTTCCTTTCATACATTAGGATTTGTTAACACGGAGTGTTAATGAATATTAAAAAAAGACTAAAAAAGTAACCCGGTTTCGTTTTTTGCATCTATGATATCGTAAGCGCATTGCTTACACGACACAACATAATTCCAACATAATTTTAAAAAACTAAAAAAACCAAACCATGAAAAGAATCTGGATTTATCAGTCTAACACCTTTGAGGTGAACACCCGTGGCACAAAAGTTACTGCCCTATCGTTATTTGAAGACACTTACGCCAAACTTTCTGCCGCAGGCTTATCAGATGCCGCAATTTTGGGTTTAATGGTCGCATTCGAGCCTTTTTATGAAGCTTACCGCGACATGTATGCACTCAAGCATTCGGTTCTTGGTATTTATGAAGGGCATACGCTTCAGTTTGAAACCGTATTGGGCGAAATGCCGATTCAATTACGCACTTGGGAAGGAAAAGTCAGGGCCGAATACATTGAAGACAGCCCCGATGAACACATGATTTTTCCCGGAAAAAGAACACCCTTTTTGGAAGGTACTTACGAAGCGCGCATCAGTATTGTAAAATCATTGTCCGACACACTTGCAGGTTATCCACTTTTGGCCACCACCAAAACGCTTGTAGATACATACTACAACCGTTTGTATGGAGCGCGGTTGGCACAACAACAAAAAGAGGGCAACAGTGACACTTTATCAACATTATTGGAAAGTCAGAGGGTCATTACTTGCACCGAATTATATGGCGTGTTAGGGCAGTTAATGAATCATTTCCGCCATAATACCGAGCGCGTTGCCGACTTTTTCGACCTCACCCTGTTGCGAACCAATACCAACAACGTACCAACCACCATATTTAAAGGACAAGTTACCGATGACCACACCGGTTTACCCATTGAAGGTGCCGTAGTTCGCCTGCCCCAAATTGGTGAAGAAGCCACTACTAACGCAACCGGTAACTTTGAAATAACCGTAGAAACCGGTACACATACCGTGGAAGTATCTGCCGTAGGGTATTTGTTCTATCAGCAAACCGAAGTTGAATTTGTTGCCGGTGAAACCAAAATTATTGACATTGCCTTAAGACATTAGACACCGATTGCGCTTCTGCAATATTTCTATCAACACACAAAAGCCGCTCTTTCGCAAGGGCGGCTTTTGAATTTTATGAGCAAATGTAAACAGAGATTCTATGGAGAATTAAGATTTTAAATACAAAAAGATGCAAAAAAAATCTACAAATTATTTGTTGAAATGACTTTTTATGAAAGGAATCTAAGCCATAATATGCGATTTCGACCCGCGTCCAAGGACAAAAGAATAGGATTTAGATTCTATTTTGGCTTGCTCCAAGTGTTTATTGATATCTATCACAAATTCAATCAATGTTGCAATAATAGATTTCAATTCGTTTCCACTCAATTTGGTCCGGTTTCTCAAACTATCGTAAAGCCGAAAATAATTGAGTGGGGTATTTTCTACTACTTTCGAGAGCACTTGTTTTACGTTGAGCATCGGGATATTGAGAATACTCATTGGTAAAACTTCTTTTTTGGTATCGGTTTTTGAAGAAATCTTGTTGAGTTTATCGGCAGCCTTGGTAATTTGTGAAGCGAATTTGGTAAAAATTTTCATCAATTGCTTTGCTTCGTCTTCTCTAAACCGATGTCGTCCCGATGCTCTGCTTCTCAAACGTGTGTAATATGCCGGAGCTTTTTGTTCATAAAGCACTTCCGACACATTGTTTAACACCACAAACGGGTGGTTAAGTAGGTATTGCAAACTTTCCATGCTGTATCGTTTTAAAGTGGGGTAATTGGCGAAATTTTTTACTCACCGGTTCGAGCGAAATTTGGATAGACCGTTCCCAGCCCACGACTTGCGCCTTTTCCGATGCCTATTTGTGGTGGAATAAACATATTGGTTTTGAACTCGACATCAAAAGCAATGACGGGTGTTTTTTTGAAATTAAGGGATTTGATTTCCGAAATATTGGTAATACTCAAGTCAATACGTTCTTCTATCATCCAACCTACCCCTTTTGCAAACCATAGTAAATGCGCTATCAACAGCTTTTCTAACATCTCAATGCGCTCGGTCATCGCCTCAATGTCTCGGTAAGTTTGGTAGTTTTTTTGGTTCAAGGCTTGCCATCCGTTTATTCTAAAGGGGGACATGCGGTTATGAATCTGCAATTGATATTGTTCCATTTTTAGGTGGGCTATTTTCAAATTGATGGGTTCGTTATGCAGCGATATATCCCACGATTTTTTCTCGAAAAGGTGATAGATATTGTCCACCCCTTCTTGCAGGCAAAGCAAACCGGGCTGATGCTGTTTGAACAGTTTGTATTGAATGAGGGGATAACGGTAAATAAAACCGGCTTTTTCTTGGTGATTGTGAAAAAAATCATGCTCAAACCCTACTTTTTGGGCGATTGCACCCCGAAAAGCCGGTAATTCATTTCGATAAATAGTAGGGATACTAAACGATACGGAGAGGTATCTTAACAAATGCGGCATGGTAAAAGGGGTGGTGTTAATTATTAGATTTCTTTTAACTCCACAAAAATAAGTATTTCTATATCATTACACATATTCGCACCTGTTTTTTTTGAAAAGGTTTTCAATCGCACAGAGATAATCTGTTTATTTTGCAAACAGGCGAACGCTACTTACCGGAAAAACAAAATAAAAAAAAGCCATTCCGGTTAAAGAATGGCTTTTAGCGATAAAGCTAAAAATATAACGGACTATCCTTCAAATTGTAAAGACAGGAAAACCCCTCGTGACCGCAATTTACCCAACACATCGGAATATTGCAGCCCGTCGGTAGGCACATGAAGATTGGGGATGCCGGTTGAGAATTTAATTTCGGGCGAAAAGATAAAGAGCGGAAAATAAAACTCTAAGCCAACTCCATATTCTATCGAAACATCAAAACGGTCAATTTTGACAATATCGGTTGCGCGGCGGGCTTTGGAGTTCGAGCCTAAATCCCAGTCAAACCGGCCTCCCAATAGTCCATAAAAGCGGAAATTGTCGTAAAAACGGTCTGATTTATATTTTAAGGTTAGCGGAAACCCTAAGATGATAGACTCGATGGTTTTTTGACTGGTAAAGTCAGCTTCACCGTCCGTTTCTGTAAAGCGAAGGTTTTTTTCGATAAAAATAAGAGAAGGAATAAAGCGCAACTCGGTATGCCTGTTGATGTGCAAATCGGAAATGATGCCTACATTAAAACCGGTAGCGCGCGGAGCATCTACAGATTTGATGGTGTCGTGATAGGTAAAGGCATCGGAATGGGTAATGGCAAACTTAGAACTGTTAAAGCCCAACGAGATGCCGAAGTGCAACTTCTTATTGTCGTGATTGGGCAGATTTTTTTGTGCTTGAACGAATAAAGGGAGCGCGAACAACAGGAAAAGAGCTATTTGATTCCTGTATAAATGGAGGAGATACCTAAAGTTAGTGGTGTGCATAGTGTTTGTTTAAAACCTGTTTGTTGTAAAATTTGGACAAATACATTTCCTTCCGGGAAAGCCTGTACTGATTCTGGTAAATAGGTGTAGGCTTGGTTGTCTTTTGAAACTAATTTGCCTATAAACGGCAAAACGTACTTAAAGTATATACCGAACAGTTGTTTTATTGGAAATACTTTAGGTTTAGAAAACTCCAATACGACTAATTTACCCGAAGGTTTGAGCACGCGGTAAAGTTCTGCCAATCCTTTTTCAAGGTTTTCAAAGTTGCGCACGCCGAAGGCTACGGTAATGGCATCAAAACTATTATCCTCAAAAGGAAGGTTTTCGGCATCGGCTTGAAACAGCGAAATGATATGTTCGAGGTTGCGCTGTTTGATTTTTTCTTTACCCAACGCCAACATTTGCTCCGAAATATCAATCCCCACCACCTTTTCGGGTTTCAACCTCATCGTAGCAATTGCCACATCGGCCGTGCCGGTAGCTACATCCAATATGGTTTTGGGGTGAATGGCTTTTAATCGGTTAATGGCAACATAACGCCACCATCGGTCAATGCCCAAAGAGAGTACGCGGTTCAGCAAGTCATAACGCGGAGCAATATTGTCGAACATTTTCTCGACCTGTTCTTTTTTACCAAGCTGAGATGTAGCATCGGGGACTATCGGTTTGTTTTCCAAAACAGTTGTGGTTAAATGAGTGGATGTATAAAAGTCATTGAGAGATAACAGAATGGCACTCAATCGGTTGAGTAGGAGAAATTGATTTACGATTTTAGATTTACGATTTTAGATTTAAGACAATAGATTTTAAGACAATAGACGAAAGACAGACGACAGAAGAAAATAGACCTAAAAATTTAGATGATTGACTTTATTCTTCCATCTTAGTCTTCTGGCTATACTATTCATTCATTGATCTTAGTTTTTAGACTTGCGTCTTTAGTCTTCTTTTTTTCTCTTACGTCTTTGGTCTAAAATCGTAAGTCTTTTGTCTTCTGTCTTTTGTCTTAGGTCTAAAATCGTAAATCTAAAATCTATCTAAGCAACAAGTCAAGCAAATCAATCCCTATCTTATCAATACGGTTGTCGGAGTTTGAAAGAATGACAACGGCAACCTCTCTTTCCTTTTCAAAAGCAATATAGTTACTATAGCCCGAAGTTTTACCGCTATGTGTATAAATTACCGGTTGACGTTTGCCGTTCATGATGACATACCAAGCCCATCCCACTTTTACATCGGGCATTTGGGTGTTAAATTGAGGTTCGAGGGATGCGGCAAAAACGGATTGGCTCATACAGGCTTGGGTAAAAGTGAGCATATCGGGCAAGCTACTGTAAACCCCTTCGGAGCCATACATGGATGCAAAAGTAGGAGCGTAAGCAATTTTACCGCTAAACAAATGTCCCGGAACAAGGCGTAGCTGTTGATAGGTGTTCAGTCTTACTCCCGTATTGGTTAAGGGTTTAGTGAACAGGGTAGGGGTTAAGTAGCGGTGAATTAACACATCATATTGTAAGCCCGATGCGTTCTCCAGCAAATGGGCTAATAACCCGATGCCGGTATGAGAATAGACAAAAAGTTTTTTACTCGATTTTTTGTGAAAAATTCCCGAAGTAGGGCGGTAAGTCTTTAGAAATTTGTAGAGGTCGGTCAGTTGGTAATTACCATAAGTATCTTCCAAATCTATGAGTGTAGTAGGCAGATTGTAAGGTGTTCGGGGTAGCAGGGCAGTATGAGTCGCTAATTTTTGAAGGGTTAAAGTGGATAAGAAAGGATTACCTCGTGTGATGGAATCGGGTAAAAAGCGAATGATACTATCCGATGGGTCAATTACCTTTTCGCCAACCATAGCCGCCATTAAGGAAGTGGTCATTACCTTACTCAATGAGCCAAGCAGAAATATGCTGTTGCTGTCGGGAGCTTGCTGATTGGTTTCCGAAACTTTACCATAGTAATATTGATAGGTATCGGATCCGTCTATGATACCCACAGCTATGCCATAGTTCAATTCGTTGACATCAACGTAATTGGCGATTACCTTGTCTGTCAGGTTCTTTAGTGCCTTTGAAGGCTGCGCCGTCATACCCAAGCAATTGAGGATTGCGAGGTAAATGATGAATAGATATTGTAAGGGCAGGTAGTTGCGCCGGTTTAGGGTCATGTTGCTTTTATCAGGATTGATGTGGCAATTAAGAAGTTATAATAGGATATTTGACGCAAAAAGTCGGAGATGAAGGCTAATTTGAATATTCATCTTTAGTATTCAAGGTAATTTTGTTGACATAAACCTATAACTTCTCACAACCCTGCAACCTAAAAGAAATAAAAACACGTCTTGTCTTTCAACTTTTTAAAATCAACACTATTTAAAATGCCAAAGGTAGCGTTAATCTGTTGAACTATGGAAGATTTTACCGCCTGCTTAGGTCAACAATTGCCTTGTATTTGTAACCCGGCATCCATTTATTTTGGGAAAAGTAAACATTTGAATGTCTTTGTTTAATAAAATAGCAAAATAGTAAAACAAAACTTGCGGATTAGGTGTTTTATCACCTTAAAAACAAAAAATCCCTATACTATTGTTATTCATTGCATTAACAGTGTTTAAATGAGTGTTAAAAACCTCAATTAAGTTGATAAATAGACGATGAACTAACAATAGTTGCTACCTTGTCATAACTTTGCAAAAAATCTGAACCTTTATTCGGTTATCCATTTCAATCACAGGAAAATTACAACATGAGAACTAAGGAAAAAATGATTGATGGCTTTTCTAAATTTTCTAAAAGAGAAAAGTTAGCATGGATGGTTCGCCACTTTTTTACCTCAAACCCTTTAGATGTTGCTCGTGAGTTTGCCAGTTTTTGGCATTCTAATGTCGAAGCTCAAAAACTATTTGACGGCATCAGCGAGAATACGGTTAGCAATTTTTACATGCCTTATGGGGTTGCGCCCAATTTTTTGATAAACGACAAGCTGTATTGTGTGCCGATGGTGATTGAAGAAAGTTCGGTCGTGGCGGCAGCATCGAGCGGAGCAAAGTTTTGGTCTGAGCGGGGTGGTTTTAAAGCAGAGGTCATTTCTACTACTAAAATCGGGCATGTTCACTTTATTTGGCAAGGCAACCACGAGGTGTTTACCCGCTTCTTTGATGAGTTCAAACCTCGTTTGTTGGAAAGCGTCAGCCATATTACCGCAAACATGGAAAGCAGGGGAGGGGGCGTTACAAACATAGAACTGCTTTATTTCCCCGAAATAGAAGAAGGCTACTATCAAATAAAAGTCGGTTTTGAAACCTGTGATGCAATGGGTGCGAACTTCATTAACTCGGTTTTGGAAACTTTTGCCCATACACTTTCGGAAGAAGTGCAACAGTATTCCGGTTTTACCTTGCAAGAGCAACAGGTGCAAATCATCATGGCGATTTTGTCAAACTATACACCAGAATGTTTGGTGCGCAGTTCGGTGTCTTGCTATGTTTCGGAGTTGGGAAGTTTTGGTAAGATGCCTGCCGTTGAGTTTGCTCAAAAGTTTGTCAGAGCAGTCAATATTGCACGAAATGATACTTACCGCGCTGCTACCCACAACAAAGGAATATACAACGGTATTGATGCAGTGGTTATCGCCACCGGTAACGATTTTAGGGCTATTGAAGCCTGTGGTCATGCTTATGCGGCTCGAAACGGTAAATATATTTCATTGAGCGAAGCCGGTATCACCGATGGTAAGCTATGGTTTCAATTGGAAGTGCCCTTAGCACTTGGAACGATTGGCGGATTGACCAAAATACATCCCCTTGCAAAACTTTCGCTCGAATTGTTGGGTAATCCTACTGCTGAGGAACTGATGCAAATTACCGCTACCGTAGGGTTGGCGCAGAATTTCGCAGCTATACGCTCCTTGGTTACCACCGGTATTCAGAAAGGACACATGAAAATGCACTTTGGTAATATCCTTTCGCATTTTAACGCTACTGAGCACGAAAGGAATCTTGCTGAAATTTACTTTACCGATAAAACCGTTTCCTTTGCATCGGTTCGGTCTTTTCTCGAATCTATTCGTCATACCTCGCTGACCACTAAGTAAGGACTATTTCTGGTATATTCTGCCTCTACACTGTCTATGTTTCCTTTCTAACATAGTTTATGCTATGGATAAAACGAAAGTCGAAAATTTCCGCTCAAACGGTAAGCTGTTGCTCACGGGCGAGTATTTGGTATTAGATGGTGCCCTTGCGTTGGCATTACCTACCCGTTTTGGCCAATCCATGACGGTCAGCAGCAGCAAAACAACCCAATCGAATGGAGTGTTGGAATGGGAAAGCCTCGATGAAAAAGGGGGAATTTGGTTTAAAGGCGTTTACGCTTTACCCGACTTCGACATCCTTTCCTTCTTCGGTAGCGAGCCGGTTGCAGTTACTCTAAAAAATATACTTTTACAAGTTCGCCAATTAGCACCGGAGTTTTTGCTCCAACATTTATTGGTGAAGGTTCAAACTGTTTTGGAATTTCCGAGAGATTGGGGTTTGGGAAGTAGTTCGACAATGATAAGCAATATCGCTAAATGGGCAGAGGTGGACCCTTTCAAACTCTTGTTTAATACTTTAGGCGGGTCGGGCTATGATGTAGCTTGCGCATTTAACAATCAACCTATTTGCTACCGGAAGTTAACCAATGATATTTGGGTACATCCTATTGAATTTCACCCGCCTTTTTCCAATGAGTTGTACTTTGTTTACTTGGGTCAAAAGCAAAATTCGCGAGAGGCCATTGATTTTTACCTGCAAAACGAAGCCGACAAGTCGTCTTTGATAAAAGAAGTCAGCAACATTACAAACGGAATCTTTCATGCCAAAACCCTTCGGGCTTTTGAAGATTTGCTCAATTTTCACGAAGTGGTACTTTCTGCCTTGTTAAGCCTGCCTACGGCAAAACTATTGCATTTCTCCGATTATTGGGGAAGTATCAAATCGTTAGGAGCATGGGGGGGGGATTTTGTCTTGGCCACCTCCTCAAAGAGCAAAGCGGACACGGTGGCTTACTTTAAGAAAAAGGGATTTCAAAAGGTTATCCCTTACAACAATATGGTTATTGGTTAGTAATCTTGAGGGATAATTTTACCGTTTGCAAAACGCAGACGGTTTCACCCCAACATTTCCCAACATCACCCAATTTTAACGCTTTACTTCTAAAGCTTCCTAAACTGCCAACGGCTATATACATCCCGCCGCGCATTAACCAAAACGGTTCGTTGACAGTTGGAGAAGGTGTCGGTTGCAGTATAGAGGGTGTAAGGGTTAAAAGAACTGTTCACAGTGGTTTGCTCAAGGGTTTGATATTCAAACTGTAAACGGTCTTTGTCTAATTCGCGCAAATCGAATGTTTGGCGGTCAATGTATTGAAGGGGAATATCGTCCACTTCAATCGTGCTGCCATCTATGGTCGGAAAGTTGATAAAGGTAATAGCCCATTTGGTTCGCTCACTTGTTTCCCAATACCAACTATTGGTGTTTGACAAAAAAGTTCCTTCAACCTGTGCATCCAACTGTGGATTGAAATAGGAAAAGGTGCCGTTGCAATTGTAGGTGCCATTATCACTAATGTTCAGAAAATAGGTAAACTGCACATCGTATATGCGGGTGATGCTGTTCAGGCCATTCACATAATTGGTAATTGAGTTGAGCAAAGAATCTTTCAGTTCTTCTTTGCGAATAACGTTGGAGATGTTTGTGCCGCCGATATTTCCTGTGTCGCAAGCGGTCGAACTAAAGGTGGTAACGGTTTCTAACTTGTCCACATCGTTGATGTCGTAAGTTTCCAATTCCCAATTGACCGTCAGTCTGTTATCGCGGGTCATAAAGATAAACCAAGGGTCGTCTTCCCCTCTTCTGCAATTGCTTAAGACGACAATTACAAATGTTAAAACCGTATAAACAAGTAGTTTAAGAGAAGTGTTGCGCATAAAGTATCAGGAAAAGTTATCGAATTTAGACTTAAGTAGGCATTAAACCCGACAAAAGTAAGGGTAAATTTGGGATTTAGCCTCGTTTTGTTGAGTTTTACCCTTTCCATTTGTATTTTTGCAGAAACGTTTTATAGTTATCTATATAATTGTTTCCTCCTAATGGCTTAACTTCTTTACATTTATTGTTTACCGGCTTTTCAATCCCCTCTTTTCAACATGCAGAAGTCTTTACTTTTTGTCCTTTTGATGGCTATGTCATTTTTCATCCAAGCACAAACTCATCAAAGATGTGCTACGACTGAATACACCCGTCAAATTGACCAACACTACCACCAATACAAAGATAAACGTGCCGCTTTAGAAGCCTATACCCAACAATGGATTGCCGAACACGGTAATGCCAAACAAATGGGCGAAGTATTGACCATCCCTGTGGTGGTACATGTGGTGCATACCACAACAAACCCTGAATCAAATATATCAGAGGCACAGATTTTTTCGCAAATAGAAGTTTTGAACGAGGATTTTAGGCGATTAAATGCCGATGCGGTTCAAACACCTGCCGTTTTCCTGCCGGTTGCCGCCGACTTTGAAGTCGAATTTTGTATTGCTCATAAAGACCCGGACGGTTATCCCACCACCGGCATCACCCGTACACCTACTACTCAAACCATTTTCAACGTAGGTTCAAATGATGTTAAATCATTTGAGACAGGTGGTGCTGACCCGTGGCCATCCAATCGTTATTTGAATATCTGGGTGTGCAATGATTTAGGTACGACCGATGGTGATGCTATTTTGGGTTATGCGCAATTTCCTGCCGGCGGCCCGCCGCAGTACGACGGAATTGCAGTGGCATATTTTTCATTCGGACGCGTGGGGGCTGTTACTTCCCCTTATAATAAAGGACGAACTTCTACGCACGAAGTCGGGCATTGGCTGAACCTCATTCACACTTGGGGCGACAAAGATTTACCTATGGGGGTAGAAGCTTCTTGCGAAACAGATGACTTAGTCGAAGATACTCCGCGCACGGCTGAACCACACTTTGGTTGTTCTTTAACGCTAAACTCTTGCTCCAATGAAACGCCCGACTATAACGACATGATTCAAAACTATATGGATTATGCGAGCGAAAGTTGTCAAAACATTTTTACTCTTGGACAAAAGCAGCGCATACGTGCTATTCTCGAACCCGGCGGGGTCAGAAATAATTTGGTTAGTCAACCCGATTTGTGTGCTGTTGGCGAAAACGATGTTTCGTTGCTCAAGGTTATCTATCCGACCGCTACAAGCGTTTGTACTACTTTTGAACCGGTGATAGAGTTGGTTAATTCGGGAAGTACTACTTTGTATTATGTCGAGATTAACTACTCGGTGGACAATGGGCCGACCATCAACACTTATTGGACAGGTGAATTACCTCCCTTTCAGTGGATTAACATTACCTTGCCCACGATGAACACCATCTTGCCCGGTATTATCCATACGTTAACCGTTTCTTTCAGTAGCCCGAATGGGTTGAGCGATTTCAACCTCAACGACAATCAAATTATCAAGAGTTTTGCCACCGTAGCGAAAGGGATTGATTTACCCTACCTTGCCGATATGGAAACCGGTAGTTTCCCGCCCACCGGATGGCAGGTAACCAATGTGGACAATAGCATCACTTTCGGTCTTTACGATGGTGCCGGTTATGCAGGCAATCGCTCGGTTTACATTGCCAATGTCAACTACATTGCCACCGGCACGATTGACGAATTTACCATCTCCAGTGTGGACTTAGACGAGGTAAATCCCGAATTGGAGTTTTTTCAGGCTTATGCCCAAAAAACAACTTCCGATATTTCCGATACTTTAGAAGTATTGGTCTCAACCAATTGCGGCCAAAGTTTTACCTCCGCCTATAAAATCAGCGGGACGGAACTCATTACCGCCCTCAATCCGGTTTCCTCTTCTTTTGTGCCTTCGGCTGCCAATTGGCGCAGACATGTCGTTTCGCTTTGGGATTTTAGAGGGACGAGAAGTGCGGTCATCAAATTCCGCCAAATCAGAGGGACAGGTAATAATCTCTATATTGATGAAATGCGCGTTTATGCCGGCGATGTTGGGGTGAATGACCCTATTTCAAACACAAACGTAGAGATAAAACTATTTCCCAATCCGACCAAGAGCAATACCACGCTTCGGGTCAATGCCATCCAAGCAACTCCTTTTGCCATTTCTGTATTGAATGTTTCGGGCCAAGAAGTTTACCGCTTTGACGGGTTAACCGATGCCGATGGATTGACCATGCAATTGCCTACCCAAAATTGGTTGCCGGGCATCTATTTTGTCCATCTGAATACCGGTAAGGAAACCCGTACCCAAAAATTGATGGTGGCTTACTAATACTATAATAAGGTATATTAGGCTCATCGCAGCAAGAAGAGTCCAATCGAACAAACCAATTGCATGACTACCGGTTACTTTCTTTTCCCTCATCGCCTCTAAATACCTTCTACATACATCGTTACATTTCAATAACTTAGAAAAACTACAATGATGCTTAAACATCTCATCACTATTTCGCTTATCCTTGTTCAAATTACCGTTGCTGCCCAAATGCAAGAGCCTTGCGGCACGATGCACAACCACGAGATCCATTTACAAAACGATCCCGGCATGGCCGCAAGAATGGCAGATATAGAAACATTTACCCAAAAATGGGCGGAGAAAAACCCCGATGTTAAAGAATTGGAAACGGTGATTACCATTCCCGTCGTGGTTCACGTGTTGTACAACACGGGTGTTCCGGCGACCAATATCAGCGAGGCTAAGATTTTGTCCCAATTAGCGGTGCTCAATGCCGATTACCGCCGTTTGAACTCGAATGCCTCTTCTACGCCCACCGTTTTTCTGCCTGTTGCCGCCGATGCTGAAATTGAGTTTTGTTTGGCACAACGCGACCCCGATGGTTTTCCATCCAGCGGGATTACCCGAACTGCTACTATAAAAACATCTTTTACCACCAGTACAGACGATGCCAAATCGAACGCGATGGGTGGAATAGACGCTTGGCCGGCGACCGATTACCTCAATATGTGGGTCGTGCCCGGCATCAATGGCGGACAAGTATTGGGTTATGCACAGTTTCCGGGAGACGACCTCAGTACCGATGGCGTGGTGATTGCCTATAACTGTTTTGGCGATATTCCTCCGCTGATGGCTCCCTATTCTTACGGCAGAACTTCGATACATGAAGTGGGGCATTGGCTCAATTTGCGCCATATTTGGGGAGATGGTCCCTGCGAACAAGACGATTTTGTTGCCGATACCCCCCGTTCTGACGGAGCAAACTATGGTTGTCCCAATACCAATAGTTGTTCCAACGAAACGCCCGACTATAACGACATGGTTCAAAACTATATGGATTATAGTAACGACAATTGCATGAACCTGTTTACCCTTGGTCAAAAACAACGGATGAGGGCTTTGTTTGAACCCGGCGGTTTTCGCTATTCGCTTACCCAATCCAACGGTTGTGTGCCTGTTTTGCTGGGGGCAAGCGATGCTAATTTGCAAGCCATTTTACAACCCTTCAGTGCCGGTCAATGCACTGTGCTCGAACCCGTTATCCAGTTCCAAAACTTCGGAACCGAAACGCTTTACTACCTCGAAATTTTCTATACCGTTGACGATGGCGAGACCTATACCTACCAATGGACGGGCGAATTGGCTTCTACTGCCTCTACCACCTTTACCCTCCCCCCCGTAACCATCAACAACGGAGCACTCCTCCACACCTTGCAAGTGGTACTTGCCAATCCCAACGGCGTGCCCGATTTTAACCCCGATAACGATATACTGACCACCTACTTTACATCCATCGTGCCCGGAACTGCCATACCCTTTACCGAAAGCTTTGTGGGTTCTCCCTTTCCTTTCGGAATTTGGAGTTTCGTTTCGACTGACGATGTGTTTTTCTCGCTCAACAGCAGCGTTGGTAACTTAGACAATAGCTCGGCTTTTATGACCAACTTTACTTACGATGCCGTTGGGCAGATTGACGAGTTCAAACTTCCGAGGTTAGACTTTTTGGACAAATCTCCGGTGTTGGAGTTTTGGATGGCTTATGCCCAACAATCCGAAACCGATATTGCCGATGTGTTGGAGGTCATGGTTTCGGCCGATTGCGGGCAAACCTTTACCACGATGTTTATCAAGGGCGGGGCAGAATTGGCAACTGCTACGGAACCCGTTACCGAATCTTTCGTTCCCAACGGCAATCAGTGGAGAAAGGAATCCATTGACCTGTCGGCCTTCAGCAATTTGAGAAATGTGGTGATCTCGTTTAAACAAACGAGGGGAACGGGCAACAATTTGTATGTGGACGATATCAACCTCATTGGGTATGTGGTGGGCATCGATGACCCTATCAAGCCCGATGCGCAACCTGCCGGCAATGCCTTTACCCTTTTCCCAAACCCTGCGACCGGTACGGTCAATGTGCAGTGGCTGCTGACCCATATCGCTCAAACGCCTGCGCAGCTTGCTGTTGCCGACAACGTGGGGCGGATATGGATGAACCTAACCGTCAACACGGGCAACGGAACTGCCGAAGCGTTGGATATTTCCCTGCTTCCTTCGGGCATCTACTTTGTTACCCTCACCCAAGGGGCAACCACGCAAACCCAAAAGCTGCTGATTATAAAGTAGCCGCCGGCTATCTGTAAAACTAAAAAGGGCAAACCGTTTATTGGCGGTTTGCCCTTTTTTAGTTTTACGATCTTAGAAAGATGAACTGAACGTTACGGTAACTTGGTCAGAAAAATCGCCAAAAGGTGTATCGCCAACCTTATATTGTCCTTTAACTTTCCAAACTTGTGGCGCATCGCCGTGGGCAAGTGGATTGGGATAAGAGAATTTGGGGTTCACAGTATTGGCAAGTAAAACATAACCTCTGCCGTCGCCTTTGTCAGCAAAAATGTTGATGGAAGTAAATTTGCCTTTTTTCCAATTAAATTTGATTTGGTCGCCAATAACTTTGACTTTGAGAACAGGTTTATAATCCTCGGCCGGAACCGGTTCGTCGGCACCAATAATCATCAAATCTATTCCAATATCATCACTGTAATTTCCATGGTTTTTGATGTCTTTTACCACTTTAGTTAAAGTTAAAAAAACAGGTTTGTCAACGCTGGGAGGTGGAGTGCCTCTGGTGGTAAAGTTAGGAAATGCGGGAAAACCCTCCTCTGTCATGTCATCAAGTGTGCCATCAAAAAAGATGTTTTGATGTTTGGTTAATTCTTTGACATCTGCACGCAACAAGATTAATTTTCCAAACATAAAGTCGCTGTAATCTTTGGCTTTGTGTGAAAAGTCAATGATTGCAGGCGGAATGTTCAACAAAGTTTCATAACCTGCAATTTTACCGTCAAAATTGTCTAACCATTCTCTCTTGCCGTCTAAATCATCGGGAAGCCAATGTTTTTTTGCCATAATTAAAATGCTTTTTAGGTTAATAATTAAGTAAATAGCACTTAGTTTCAGTTAAATTTTAAACACCCTTGATTGTTTTGTTATTCATTGCATGGGCAAATCTAAAAAATGTTTTTTAAAGTTGTATCCTTTGTCAAAATATTTTTTTCATTTTTTAACGTTTCACCTAAAAATCACAAAAAATATAGCTTCCTGAAGCCATTTTGGGGCAAAAATGATGTGGTGAAGAGTTGTTTTCCTGAAAAAGCTATCAATAGCTATATTGTACATTCAATTTTTGTTGTCGGGGAACTCTCGCCCGACATCGGGGAACTCTTGCCCGACATCGGGGAACTCTCGCCCGACATCGGGGAACTCTCGCCCGACATCGGGGAACTCTCGCCCGACATCGGGGAACTCTTGCCCGACATCGGG
>CALCIK010000224.1 GCA_937907475.1 uncultured Bacteroidota bacterium
ATGTCTTATGTCTTATGTCTTATGTCTTATGTCTTATGTCTTATGTCTTATGTCTCCCAAAAAATGTTTCAATTTGTTCACAGATATAATCCACTTCTTGTAAGGTTAATTCGTAAAACAAAGGTAGTCTTAACAAACAATCGCTGAAATGTTGACAATTGGGTAATGTTCGTGAACCATGAAGGTGGTGGTAATATGGCGAACTATGGAGCGAAACATAATGAAAAACGGCTTGAATGCCCGCTTGATGCAAATGAGCAATTAGTTTAGTTCGGGTTTCCATATTTGAACAAACGAGGTAAAACAAATGACCGTTGCAACCACCAAAAGAAGGTATTTGAGGTAGTTTGAAAAAGCCCTGACTGCTCAATGAGCTAAGATTGCTGAAATATCGCTGCCAAAGGGTAATTCGCATAGACTGGATTTGCGAAATTTGTTCTAATTGAGCATATAAAAACGCTGCGGTCAATTCGGAAGGCAGAAAAGATGAACCGATATCTACCCACTCATACTTCTTAATATCACCTCTGAAAAAAGCAGTGCGGTTCGTTCCTTTTTCGCGAATAATTTCTGCCCGATGAGCAAATCGGTCATCATTTATCACAATCATTCCCCCCTCTCCTGCTATGACATTTTTGGTTTCATGAAAGGAGAAGGTTGCTAAATGACCGATACCTCCTAATGGTTGTTGATGGTAGTAAGAGTCAATGCTATGGGCAGCATCTTCAATCACAAATAGCCCGTATTGATTGGCCAATGACATGACTTTTTCCATATTGCAAGCAATGCCGGCATAATGGACAACGACAATAGCCTTGGTTTGAGGGGTGATTAAGGATTCGAGTTGTTCGACATCAATGTTTGGGGTGTTGATTTCGCTATCGGCAAAAACAATTCTTGCCCCCCTTAATACAAAAGCATTTGCACAAGAAACGAAGGTGTATGAAGGCATGATGATCTCATCTCCCGGTTGGGTATTGATGAGTATTGCGCACATTTCTAAGGCATCGGTACAAGAAGTGGTGAGCAATGTCTTCAAAAACCCATAGTTGTTTTCAAAAAAACGATGACACTTTTTGGTAAATTCACCATCGCCCGACAGATGTCCCAATGCAACGGCCTGCTCTATGTATTGAGTTTCTTTACCCGTTAAAAACGGCTTGTTAAATGGTATAGATGGTTTCACAGCTACAAAAATGCAGTTAATACTTGAAGTAAACTGCAAAATTGAGCATGTTTTTTATACCATGCTATTATTTGAACAGGAAAGTTTAACAGAACGCTATCAAATAAAGACATTCTAAAGACTCTGTTTATTAATCAACTCCATACCTAGTCCAAATCTTTAAGGAAAATTCTGCGTAAACTACGCTGAAGAGTGGTTAAATAGAGGTAAACTTAAAAAGTTGTTAAAACCTTAACCTACCGATAAATCCATTTTACAGATGTTCTTGTTTTAGAAATGACCTTTCTTGCTTAGTTGGGGATTTGGCTTAATAAACTTAAAACAAAACCATATTCTTATGACCGCTTTCGATTTTGAAAAAGCCTTTATTTTAGAAAACGACATCGCTTTGTTAAGACCTTTGGAAGCGAACGATTACCAGTTCTTATTGGAATACGCCATTAACGAACCGGAAATCTGGACTTATTCTATGGTAAGAGCGAATGGTCCTGAAAATTTAGCAACTTATATTCAAACGGCTTTACAAGCTCGTCAAGATAGAACAGAATACCCTTTTATTGTTTTCGACAAACGCTACAATACTTATATTGGGAGTACTAGGTTTTACGATATTCAACTGTACCACAAAACCTTGCAATTGGGATATACATGGTATGGTAAAGCATTTCAAGGCACGGGAATCAACAAACATTGCAAGTTTCTTCTGTTACAATTTGCATTTGAGGAGATGAAAATGGAAAGGGTTGAGTTTAGAGCCGATGCGAGAAACGAAAGAAGTATTCAAGCCATGAAAAGTATCGGATGTACGGTGGAAGGAGTTTTGAGAAGCCATACAATTACTTATAGCGGCGAAAGGAGGAACAGTCTTGTATTGAGTATTTTGGCTGAAGAGTGGTATAGAGATGTTAAAGAGTACTTAAATAGCAAATTGGCGTTCTAACTGATTAACGATTTTCCGAAAGCGATGTTGTTTGCAAATTCTATTACACTTCACATATCAACCCTTTCTTCTTTGCACTTGTTTTAATGGCGTAATCTGCATTTACCTTGTTTCAGCATAGTTTTACCCACCCCCCATACATCAGTTGTATGCTTTATCCTAACAAATAGTCTTAGCATTATCACGCAATATTTTGTTTCCACCAATAGCTATTCACAGCTCTTTTCACCCGTTTCTTTACACCTAAATATTCCCGTTGAAACTTTACATCAAATACATGGTCAGTTTGCGATGTATCATGCTCGTAAAAGAAGAGTTGTATAAACTCGGGCTAAATTACGTCGTAGTAGATCTGGGTACGGTCGAAATTTTGGAAAACATCACAGAGGAGCAACGGGACAAACTAAAAGTTGCTTTGTTGAAATCGGGGCTTGAACTGATGGACGATAAAAAAGCCGTTTTGATTGAAAAGGTAAAATCGTTGATTATTGAGATGGTACATTACACGGAAGAAATGCCTAAAGTAAATTATTCAGTTTACATTAGTGAGAAATTGGGATATGATTATACTTACTTAGCCAACATTTTTTCGGAAGTTAAAGGCATTACCATCGAATACTTCATCATAGCCCACAAAATTGAACGGGTGAAGGAATTGCTTTTGTATAACGAACTCACCCTTACCGAAATCTCTTACTTGTTGAATTACAGCAGTGTCGCGCATCTTTCCAATCAGTTTAAGAAAGTAACGGGACTTACTCCCACCTTTTTTAAGAAATTAAAGAACAAAAAACGCACGCTTTTAGAAGATGTGGGAATGATGTAAGAAGTTGTTTAAATTATGTAACGCTTTAAAGCGAGAAGGGGCTGACCTTTGTAACATAATTCTAAAACAACAAAAATGAAAAATTTAAAAAACCAAATTGGTTTGTGCATTGTCTTCTTTGCACTCTTATTCGCCTTCCCTTTTAAAGCAGAGGCTCAAACTGGGGAAGTCGGCGGCCGTTTTATGCCAACCGTTTCTTCTTTTGAAATGAGATCCTCTTCGGGTGGAAAAGTAGAAGGTGAAGCAACCCTTGGATATGGTTTTGGTGCTCTCTTTGGCTATAATTTTGGTGAAAATGTAGGGATGCAAGGTGAAATTATTTACAATACCAATTCTCAAAAATATAAAGAAGCCTCTTTTGAAAGAAAAGTAACTTTAAGATACCTAAATATTCCGTTGCTTCTTTCGCTCAATACAGGGAAAACCAAACCTGTTAATTTGAATGCTGTTGTAGGTCCTCAAATTGGGATTAGTGTAGGCAGCGACATTTTTACCGAAGGCAGTAATTCAAACAATTCAGCAGTGCTGTCGGTAAAAAAAGGTGACTTGGGGTTTGCTTATGGTGCAGGTGTAGATTTCGGCTTGAATGCTGACAAAACCTTTAGATTGGGTCTTGGATTTAGAGGGGTTTATGGTTTGCTGGATATTAGCGACAATAGCCACACTATTACTACCGATAATTATTACCTCCTCGACCGATCGCATGTTAAGACTTACTCCGGTTATGTCGGCATTTCTTATCTTTTTTAAGGATTAGAATTACTTTGGAATTAGTTTCTTCTATGTTGATACACACTGCCCGTTCTTTTCAAGGACGGGCTTTTTTATGAAAGGCAATCCGGTAAATCCATCAAAATTACTATATCGGCACCACGATAAACACCCAAATTAGCATTGAAAGCAATTGCTATAGACAACATATTGAACAATGAATTATGTGTGAACCTTACAAATTTCTCTTAAAATTATGTAATGCTTACCATACTTCATCTACCTAACTTTGTGGAATTACAAACTTTTTTTGTAATCATAGATGAAACCAATAGGAAAGACACTAAAAAATGGAAAATAAAGATTTGGGAAGTACCGCAATTCAAAAACCTCCAATGGAGAAGACTCAACCAAAGAAGTTGCAAATTGCCCTAAAAGAAAAAACGGCGGAAGTCAATAACTTTCTGACAAGTATTGCCGATTTGATTTTGTTCGTCGTTCGAGTTGTTCGGGAAACCTTTTCCCGCGGATTTGAATTCAACGAATTTTTACATCAGTGTTTTCAAATCGGTTACAAATCCTTACCGCTTATTTCCATTACCGGAGCAATTATGGGATTGGTACTGACCATTCAATCCCGACCCATTTTGGTTGATTTTGGAGCAGTTTCCATGCTCCCGGGAATGGTTACAATTTCACTCATCCGAGAAATGGGACCGGTCATCACGGCATTGATTTGTGCCGGTAAAATCGGTTCGGGAATGGGTGCGGAACTGGGTTCGATGAAAGTAACAGAACAGATTGATGCGATGGAAGTATCATCTACTAACCCAATGAGATTCTTGGTGGTAACTAGAATATTGGCTGCAACGCTGATGATTCCATTACTCATTTTATATGCCGATTTTATGGGCATTTTGGGTTGTTGGTTGGGTGCGAATATTAAGGGAGAAGTGCCTTTTGTTTTATTTATAGGTCAAGCTTTCGGACATGTACATTTTAGCGACTTGTTTCCTGCGGTCATTAAATCCTTCTTTTTTGGCGGTGTGATTGGGTTAGTGGGATGCTATAAAGGATACAACGCCGGTAGAGGAACAGAGAGTGTGGGAATTGCCGCTAACTCGGCTGTTGTATCAGCTTCTTTTTGGGTTATCATTATAGATATGATAGCAGTTCAAATAACGGACATGTTACTATGAAAAACGAAACCACAGAAATGGATATTAAAAACGATACAGTTCCGGCTACATCTGCTAAAGCAGTCATAGAAATCAGCAATCTTGTTAAATCGTTTGGGAAATCAGAAATCCTCACCGACCTTTCTTTATCGCTTTATGATAATGAAAACTTGGTAGTACTTGGAAAATCGGGAACAGGAAAATCGGTCTTAATCAAATGTATTGTCGGCTTATTGCCTTCGGATAGCGGCATTATCAGCGTTTTTGGAAAAAACGTACTCGACCTGAACAGCAAAGAACTGAATGATTTGAGACAAAAAATTGGGTTTCTATTTCAAAGCGGTGCTCTATATGACTCTATGACGGTGAAGCAAAACTTGGAGTTCCCTTTGCGAAGAATAAAAAAGGATTTGAATGAAGCGGAAATTGCCGAAAAAGTCAACGAGGTTTTGGAAAATGTAGGGCTGGCCGATGCTTTGAATAAAATGCCCTCTGAGCTATCGGGTGGGATGAGAAAACGAATTAGTCTGGCACGAACCATCATTGTTGACCCGCTCATTATGCTGTATGATGAACCGACAACCGGACTTGACCCTATTACCTCGGACGAAATCAGTTCGCTCATTATTGATGTACAAAAAAAATACAAAACTTCTTCCATCATTATTACCCACGACATCAACTGTGCTATCAAAACAGCAAACCGGGTTATCATGCTCAAAGGAGGAAAAGTTTACCAAGAAGGAAGTGTAGAAAGTTTCCAAAAATCTACTGACGAAGAAATTACAGCCTTCTTTAAGCTAAACTAAATCAACAAAAATCAACAACGAAAACTTATGAATACGCAGACAAATAAATTTAGAATACGCTTAGGGTTGTTTGTTATAGGAGGATTAGCAATTTTTCTGGTTGCCATCTTTATTATCGGAAAACAAAAAAACTTATTCAATCCGGTGTTTAAGCTAACCACTACTTTTTACAATGTCAGTGGCTTGCAGGTGGGTAATAATGTTCGCTTTTCGGGCATTAATGTCGGTACGGTTGACAATATCGTCATTCTTGATGGATCAACGGTGCAAGTTGACATGTTACTGAGAACGAATGTCAAGAAATTTATTAAAAAGGACTGTAAAGTTGCATTGGGTTCGGAAGGATTGATTGGCGACCGGTTGCTTATCATTTCTCAAGGAAGTGCTGAAGCTCCTTTGGCTGAAGACGGACAAATGTTGCTTTCAACTGAACCGGTGGAAATGGATGCTATTATGGCAAGCGTTCAAGTAACGGCCGGTAATATAGAAATCATTACCAAGGAATTGGCAGAAGTAGCCGCCAAAATAAATAGTGGAAATGGCACGCTTGCCAGGTTAATTGCAGACGAAAGCATTGCCGAAAATTTCAGTCAATCTATGTTAAGCCTAAAAAGCAGTACTTCGACATTGCCGGCAACAACTAAAAACATAGAGTTGATGTCGAAACAATTGGTCGAAATTTCGGGAAAGATTAACAGCGGCGATGGCACTTTGGGCAGGTTAATTCAGGATACCAGTATTGCCGAAAACTTTAGCCAATCTATGTTGAACTTGAAAAACAGCACAAAAGGATTGGACGAAACCCTTGAAGCCGCAAAGCACAACTTTTTGTTGAAGGGTTATTTTAAAAAGAAAGAAAAAGCTGCCAATAAAGCTGCTGAAGATGCGGCAGAAGAAGATGAATATGAAATTATTTTTGATGAGCCGGAAACACCGGTGATTGAAAAACCCAAGGTTATCGAACCTAAATAGCGCATGATGAAGATGGAGTTGATCATACCAAAAATCAACCAATGACCGGATAGATATCTATTGATAAATATATTGACCCAAGCAATTGGTCAAAATGTGAACCCTCAAGTCATCAACGCATTAATCGTTTTTCGGCTTGGGGGTTTTTGTTTGTATTCTAAAGGCACTTCCTTCACTATCCTGATAAACAAAGAGGAAAAGGCAAACTTGTCCTAATGATTAACTTCTTTAAAAGGTCTTCTGAAATCAAGCAAATATCCCTATAATATTGGTTTGAATGGCTCAAAAGTTGAGCAAATAATTCACCTTTTTATTCAATTGACTTCTCAAACACTTCAAACTTAAGACCAAACAATCCTTTTTCCTGAACAAACAATCCTTTTTCCTGAACAAACAATCTTGATCGGCTAAATCAAAATACCCGGCAGCTTCACGATTACAAGGTCTTCTTGATACAATACCATCCCTTGTTTTTATGATTTACAATTAATATCAACTTACTCCAATTACCATGTTTTATACAAAAGGTAAATGGCCGGTTCCAAATTTGAAACCTAACCTTTTCCATGCAATATAAAGGAGTAAATCGTTCTTCGTAAAGCCGGAAATCTTTAAGTGTGAAAGCTGTAAACTATACATAAAATTGTGTAATGATTACCGTTTCAAATGTCCTCACCTTTGCACTTAGAAATTAGCTGGAAATTAATTCAACTAAATTAAAACTAAAAATCATGACAGTAGGAAAAAATTTGTTAGCAATTATGGCAACATTAGCCATTGGAGCAGTATTAGGAATTACCTATTTTCTAGGTCCCCGCAGGAGTAGGAAATTAAAAAATCAAATTGTTAAAACCGGAAGCGAATTTTCGGACGAATTAGAATCAAAGTTCAAAGAGTTGCAGGAAAACATCAATTCAAAATTTGAAATGGTTAGAGAAGAAGCCAACCGTATCGCAGAAAATGGTAGATTAAAAGTTGACCATTCAGCTAAGGTTAAAGTTTAGATTTTAAACAAAAAGAGAATCAAGGCTTTTTATTGAACCTAGACTTATGATAAATACTAACTAACCAACTCCTAAATATTTGTCATTTTATAGCAGATAAAAGTTTGCTAAAGATGATTTGCCCATATAAATTTTTTGCACTCCTCTCAAACTGTATGTTTTATTTCTCTGACAAAACAATTGTCGTTTGAAATTGGCATGTTTAAGTTTGTTAGGGTGCAAAAAAGGGGTTAAAGCCCCTCAAAAATATCTTTTACATAAAATCATCATCATGAAATCAGAAATTAACCCTAAGAATGGACTGTGCCGTGCATCGTCTTTTTTAAATTCATTGGTTGTTTGCGTTATGTTTAGCGCATTGTTTATAGTTGGCAGCCTTAGTTCTGCCCAAGCTCAGTCGCCTTTATTTACCAAGCCTTCTTGGTATGTCGGAGCTGCCGTTGGCGGTAATTTTAATTTATACAGTGGCTCAACACAAGTGCTACATTCCGGTTTTACATCTCCTGTCGAGTTTACCAAAGGATTTGGTGTTGGGCTTTATGCTGCTCCGTTAGTTGAGTTTCACCGTCCTAATACGCTGCTTGGATTTATGTTTCAAGCCGGTTATGACAACCGTATGGGTAAGTTCAAACAACAAACGGTGATGCCTTGTAACTGTCCGGGCGATTTATCGGCTAATCTCGGTTATTTTACTTTTGAACCAAGTTTGCGCATTGCACCTTTCAAATCCAACTTCTATATATTTGCCGGTCCGCGTTTTGCAATTAATCTTCAAAATTCGTTTGTTTATAAACAAGGTAAAAATCCATCTTTACCCGACCAAATAGCTATTCCTGACGTAAAACTCAATTTTAGCGAAACGGAAGAATATTTACTGTCTATGCAAGTAGGGATGGGCGTTGATATTCCTATTTCTTCGCAAGATAGGATGATGCAGGCTGTTCTTTCTCCTTTTATTTCCTATCATCCTTCTGTTGGTCAAAACCCTCGTGGCATCGAATCTTGGAAAGTTAATACCTTGCGTGCCGGTATAGCCATTAAAATTGGTCATGGTAAACGCAATCCGTCAGACGGCAGTGCTCCTTCTGCTATGGTTGTTTCCGACCCGTTTTATCGTTTTACGGTCAATGCACCCAGAAACATAGCGACAGAGCGCAGTATTCGGGAAACGTTCCCGCTTCGTAATTATATATTTTTCGATTTAGGTTCGACCGAAATCCCGAACAGATATGTATTGCTTGAAAAAAGTCAGGTGAAAGATTTCAAAGAAGACCAATTGGAAATGTTTACTCCGAAAAACTATAATGGTCGTTCTGACCGTCAGATGTTGGTCTATTACAACGTCATCAACATTCTGGCAGACCGCATGAATAAAAACCCGTCTGCCAAAATCAACTTGGTCGGTTCATCCGAAAAAGGGATTGAAGATGGTAGGGCGATGGCTCAGACGGTTAAAACCTATATGGAAACGATTTTTGGCATTAACTCCAATCGTATTACCATCGAAGGCACGGAAAAACCAAAACTTCCATCTGAAAAACAAAGCAGCACCACCGATTTAGCCATGCTTCGTGCAGGTGATCGTCGTGTGTCGGTTGAAAGTAATTCACCCGA
The DNA here is from genome assembly GCA_937907475.1 of uncultured Bacteroidota bacterium. Lineage (GTDB taxonomy): Bacteria > Bacteroidota > Bacteroidia > Chitinophagales > UBA2359 > UBA2359. Next base: position 9,241 of record CALCIK010000224.1, read on the forward strand.
AATGTTGACAGAATTCCAAACGGGAAAAGGCGCGCAATTGAAACCGGTACAAATTACCGCCATTCAAACCGCACCATTCGACAGTTATGTGACCTTTAATGTGGAAGGTGCAAAAACTGCTTTCGATTCTTGGTCTTTAGAAGTGGTGGATGATAAAGGGAAAATGCAAAAACTTGGTCCTTATACACAAGAAAAAGTAAGTATTCCCGGTAAAACCCTAATGGGAACTCGCCCCGAAGGAACGTACAAAATCACTATGGTCGGTCAAACTAAAAATGGTAAAGTCATTAGGAAAGAAGCGACCACCAACATGGTACTTTGGACACCTCCTAAAGAAAGCGAAACAAAAAGGTTTAGTGTGATTTTTGAATTTGATGAATCAAAAGCTATCAGCATTTACCAAAAATACCTTTCTGAATATGTTGCTCCCCTTATTCCTGTTGGTGGAACGGTAATTATTCATGGTCATACCGACATCATTGGAGATGCCAGCTATAACCACGATCTTTCTCACGACCGTGCTACTGAGGTAAGAAACATTTTGGTCAACGGACTTTCTAAACTCGGTCGTTCTGATGTTGTTTTTGAAGTGTATGGTTTTGGTGAAGACACCGATATCGCTCCTTTCGACAACAACTATCCCGAAGAACGTTTTTACAATCGTACTGTTGTCATTGATATTATTCCTACGAAGTAGATTCTTTTTAGACGTTAGATTTTAGACTTAAGACGTTAGACTGGAGACTTAAGATTTTAGACTAGAGACTTAAGACATTAGATTTAAGATTTTAGACTTTAGACAATTTGTATTAGTCAAGAGGTGAGAGGCAACAGGACATAATGAGTCTTAGTTTTGCTTCTTGCCTCTTTTGTCATTTGTCTTATTCCCTAAAGGTTGTAAGATAGTATAGTTTGAATTGGGTTGTCTGTGGGGACACAAACAATGGCGGGAAGTGAAAAACCTGATTACCTTAATAAAAAAAGCATCAAATAAACACACAAACCTTATTACCTGATTATCAACACGGTAACAAGTAAACTCACAAACATAGTAAATAAGGTAATAAGGTTGAGAAGATAAGATATTGCTCTGTTAGTAAAGTAATAAGGTTGAGACGCAATATATTGAAACCGGCAAACTCATCGGGATTATAGGCTCTAACAGCATAAAAGGAATAAGTCTATTGTCTTTCGTCTATTGTCTTTCGTCTATTGTCTTTCGTCTATTGTCTTTCGTCTTAAGTCTTTCGTCTATTGTCTTTCGTCTTAAGTCTTTCGTCTTAAGTCTACTCCAAAAGACTAAGTATAAAAGTATATTCCAGTGCGATTTCACGATATCCGTCGTTTCTTCCCGATGCTCCTTGGTGTCCGCTGTCCAGATCTATGGAAAGTAATAGGAGGTTGTTTCCTTTTTTATTTGCTCGTAGTTTTGCAACATACTTTAGGGCTTCCCAATAGGGTACGTTTGAATCGTTGATGGAGGCCGTTACCAAAATATGGGGGTAAACCTGATGCGTGATGTTGTCATAAGGGGAATATGAAAGCATGGTTTGGTAAAATTTGAGCAGGTTGGGGTTGCCCCATTCGTCGTATTCACCAATGGTCAGGGGAAGTTCGTCGTCTAACATCGTGGTCAAGACGTCCACAAAAGGAACTTGCAACAGAGCGGCCTTGCAAATATCGGGGCGTTCGTTTAATACCGCAGCAATTAACATTCCTCCTGCACTCCCCCCTTCTACAAACATTAGCGAGGGTTGGGTGTATTGTTGTTCGCTCAAAAAGTCGGCAATGGTGATAAAATCGGTAAAGGAATTTTTCTTTTGAAGGAGTTTTCCTTGTTCGTACCATTTCCTCCCCAATTCTTCACCTCCTCGAACGTGGGCAATGGCGTAAACAAAACCCCTGTCTAACAACGGAAGCAAAGCTCTTGAAAAAGAAGGCTCGCTTACCACTCCATAAGCCCCGTAGGCATAGAGTAACAAGGGGTTATTTCCGTTTTTGTGAAACAAGTCGGTTCGATAGACCAACGAAATGGGCACTTTTATACCATCGGGTGCAGTGGCAAAAAGGTATTCCGATTGGTAAAGCGCGGGGTCAAATTCACCAAGCACTTCCTCTTGTTTCAAAAGGGTTTGCGCTTTGGTTTTCATGTTAAAATCGAACACACAGGGAGGCATGTTGAGGGAAGAATAGACATATCGGAGCAAGTCGGTATCGAAAAGGTAGTTTTCACCCACCGAAGCGGTAAACGTTGGGTCGGGAAATGGGAGGTAATAATCGGTGGAAGCATCCCATGTTTTGATGCGGATTTGCGGTAATCCGTTTTGCCGTTCTTCGAGCACTAAAAAGTCCCTAAAAATGTGGAAATCTTCGAGCAATGTGTCGTTCCGGTGTGGAATTACTTCCTCCCAATGATTCATTTCGGGAGAATGGATGGGTGTTCTTACCAATTTGAAGTTTGGTGCTTGGTGGTTGGTGAGAATGTAAAAATAGTCCTCGTAATGATCGGTGTTGTATTCCACCATTCGCACCCGTTTTTGAATGAGATGGGGCAGGTCGTTGGGGTTATCGGCATCTAAATACCATGCTTCCGAAGTATTGGCACTATCGGTTTCGATGAGCATGTATTTTTTCGATTGGGTTCTGAATATATAGCAGGCAAAGCGAGGATTTTTTTCGTGAAACACCAACAAATCCTGTTTTTGTGGCGTGCCGAGTGTGTGCCGGAACACTTTAAATGGGCGTTGGGCTTTGTCGTAAGCGGTATAGTACAGCGTATCGAATTGGTTTGACCAACTAAAAGAACAGACATTGTTCAATTGAGCGGGCAAGGTTTGACCGGTGTTCAGGTCTTTGAAAAAGACGGTATAGATTTGATTACCAACGGTGTCAATCGCATAAGCCAACATGTTTTCTGCAGCATTGACCTCAAACATGCCCAACGAAAAATAGCGAAACCCCTCTGCCAAAAGGTTGACATCGAGTAATACTTCTTCGGGGCTTTCCAATGTATTCAGTTTGCGACAGTAAATGGGGTATTCATGCGTTTCTTCAATGCGCGAATAATAGTAATAATCATCAAACTTGAACGGAACGGATTCTTCGGTTTGTGGGATGCGCCCTTTTATTTCTTCAAATAGTTGGTGGTTCAAATCGGCATGTTTCGAGAGCCATTTTTCGGTATAATGGTTTTCGGCGGCAATGTATTCTCCCACCTCATTGGTTTCTCTATATCTCAGCCAATAGTATTCGTCAATTCGGGAATGTTCGTGTGCGGTCAGTACTTGTTGAAAGGTTTTTGCTATCGGATATTGCATGAGAAGAGCCTATAAAAATAGAAAGGTTTGGGTGAAGTGATTGGGTAAAATAGATATGACTGAATACTACATTCTTTCAGGAACATCAATGCCCAACAAGTGTAGGGCTTTTTCGATGTTTCGGGCGGTCATAGCGGCCAATGCTACCCTAAATGTATTGGTAGCGGGGTTTTCGTTGTTCAAAATCGAAAGTTCCGCATAGAGTTTGTTAAACGTCTTGGCCAACGAGAAAGCATAATTTGCCACCACCGAAGGGTCGTAAGTTTCGGCGGCTACTGAAATAGTATGCGGTAGTTTGTTAATTTCGACAATGATGTTTTTTTCGAGCGGGTGAAGGGCTGTTAACGGAAAATTGGGCAATTGGTAATCGCCTTCGAATTTTCTCATAATAGAGCGGATACGCGCATAAGTGTATTGTACAAAAGGCCCTGTATGTCCTTGAAAATCAATCGACTCTTGGGGGTTAAAGAGCAGCCGTTTTTGAGCATTTACCTTCAACATGAAGTATTTTAAAGCTCCAAGTCCCAATATTTTGTAGAGTTGGCTTGCTTCTTCGGCGTTCATGCCTTCTGTTTTACCCAATTCCTTAGTATGATCTTCGGCAGTTTGCAACATTTCGGCAATCAAATCATCGGCATCAACGACTTTGCCTTCTCGCGATTTCATTTTACCCTCCGGCAAATCTACCATGCCATAAGAAAGGTGGTAAATGAGAGGGGCATAAGGCATTCCCAATTTTTCCAAAGTCAGTTTCAGCACTTTGAAATGGTAAATCTGCTCGTCTCCCACCACATAAATCAATTGGTCGGGTTTAAAATCGCGATAACGCAAATCGGCTACGCCAATATCTTGGGTAATATACACCGAAGTGCCATCGCTTCGAATCAATACTTTTTGGTCGAGTTGTTCATCGCTTAAGTCCACCCAAATCGAGCCGTCCGGTTGTTTCAAAAAAACGCCTTTATCGAGTCCCCCAATCACCAAGTCTTTTCCAAGTTGGTAACATTCCGATTCGTAATAGGCTTTTTCGTATTCGATGCCCAACATACGATATGTTTCCTTAAATCCTTGGTAAACCCAGCCGTTCATGATGCGCCAAAGTTCCAATACTTCGGGGCTGCCGGCTTCCCAATCGCGGTTAAATTGTTCGGTTAAGGCATAAATTGCGGTTTGTTTTTCTGCCTCGCGATCTTTCATTCCCATTGCGATAAAAGGGGCAGCCTGTTCTGTGGCGATTTTGTTATACAGAACATAATAATAGCCCACAAAATGATCGCCTTTTTTACCGGAACTTTGAGGAGTTTCCCCTTTCCCTTCCAACTTCCAAGCGGCCATTGATTTGCTGATGTTAATCCCTTTGTCGTTGTAGATATTTACCTTATGAACCTCATGCCCGTTTGCAGATAGAATTGCCGCCACCGAATGTCCAACCAACATGTTCCGAATATGACCAAGATGCAAGGGTTTGTTGGTGTTTGGGCCGATATATTCCAATACTATCTTTTTGCCCGTTGGATTGGCTTGTCCAAATTGGTCGTTACCGGCCATTTCGACAAAAGTTTTCAACCAAAAAGCATCGCTCAACTCAAAGTTGACAAACCCTTTGACCACATTAAAACTCGCCACCTCTTCCAATCGTGTTTGAAGGAACTGCCCAATGTCGTTCCCCACTTGTTCGGGGCTTTTTCGGGCAGCCTTTACAAAAGGAAAGATGACAACGGTATAATCGCCGGTAAAATCCTTTGGCGTTTCGTTCACGATGACCTGTTCTGCGGCAACTTCAACACCATATAATTCGTGAACAGCATTAGCGCATAGCTGTTGCAGTATTTTTTCCATTTCTAATGAATAATTTAACAACAAGAGGTGCAAAGATACCCTTTTTTAAGTAGCCGACACCGTGTTTTCCAAGGTCTGTCCACCACATTCAACGGCAATCTAATCCTACAACTGCCAATCTATGGGTTGCAATCCTTGTTTCATTAAGAGGTTGTTGGCTTGTGAAAAATGTTTACAACCCATAAAATATCGTTCCGAAAGCGGGGATGGATGTCCTGATTGTAAAATGAAGTGTTTTTGAGAATCGATGAGTTTTGCTTTGCTTTTGGCAAATGCGCCCCAAAGCATAAACACCAATCCGGAACGTTTTTCGGACAAAGCTGCAATCACGGCATCGGTAAAGGTTTGCCAACCAATGCGTTGATGTGAAGCCGCTTCGTTTGCCCGAACCGTCAACATAGCATTGAGTAAAAAAACACCCTGTTCTGCCCATTTTTCCAAATTACCAGATGTTGGAATATCCATTCCAATGTCTGCTTTCAGTTCCTTGAACATATTTTTGAGGGAAGGGGGCGGTTCAACGCCATCGGGAACAGAAAAACACAAGCCATGTGCCTGTCCGGGTCCGTGGTATGGGTCTTGTCCCAAGATTACCACTTTCACCTTTTCAAAGGGTGTTTTGTTAAAAGCATTAAAAATCAACGAACCGGGAGGGTAAATCACAATTCCTTGCTGTTTTTCTTCCAACAAATGTTGTTTGATGTCGGTAAAATAAGGTTTTTGGAATTCGCCTTCCAAAACCGCCAACCACGAAGCCTCAATTTGTGGATTTATTTTGAGTGAATTTTCAGTTCCCATTTGTGTAACTTTCTGTTTTAAATGTTTTTGTAAATCTTTTCTGTCGGTTTTATGCTATTGGAAAAGAATGGACAAAGATAATCAGTTTTCTTTTAATCATTTTAAGCAAAAAAAGGGGGAATGGGCGGCGTTTAGGGCTAACTTTTGGTAAAAAAGGGAGGATTTACCCCTTCCTTATTAAAATACATCGGACGAGGAACGGCTTTTGAAAATAACCGCTTTTATGGCGATATATTCATTTAATAGTTCGCAAAAAAAATCAGAGAGAAATAGTCATAATTTAGCTTGATTAAATCATGATAAAGTTTGATGTTCGTTTCGCCATAAAAACCTTATTACCTCGTATCAAACGAAGCGAAAAAAGCTCAATAGGCAACTAAGTCAGGAAAACCTCGAACTGAAAATGCGACATACTTTGCTGAAACATCTTATTATGCGGTAGTCAAAGATATCGGTTGTGCTAAAACAGCAGCACGTATGGTGCAAAAGCACTGGAACATTGAGAATAAACTGCACAGAAATAAAGATGTGATTTTTAACGAAGACAAAAATAAAGTGGTAACTAATAACGTCGCTGCAAATCTATCTCTAATACTTAATTTTGTTCTCAATACCATTACATTTATAGGTATGACACCTACGCTTGCCATTGAAAGGTTTGCTAATCAAATCCATGATACACACACATTAATTGCCACCATGAATAAATTCCAAGAGAAATATAAAATCAAAAAGAATTGACCGTCTCTGGGGACGGGTGTGGGTCAAAAAACGTGGCGCGCCGCTTTTCTACTATCTAAATACAAAGGGTTTTGGACTATCGTAATCCCAACCACACGTTCTGCTTACAAAGATGCGCTGATAAGGAAAACAGCGGCGAAGGCGATGATGGCAAACAATTCGGGAAAGACGGCTAAGACCATGGTTTTACCAAAAACGTCGTAGCCGGAGGCAATGCCTTCGATGCCTTGGGCGACTACTTCGCCTTGTTTGATGGCTGAAAAATAACCCACTAAGCCGAGTGCCAAGCCTGCGGCTAAAACGGATGCGCCTTGTAATGGGGTAATTTCGGTAAGGGTTTGGAGTTTGTTGTTGAGGATGAAAAAGGCGACAAAACCATATAAACCTTGCGAACCGGGTAGGGCACTCAATAGCATGTAGGTGCCAAAGCCTTCGGGTTTCTTTTTTAGTGCGCCAATCGTTGCCTTGCCTCCGATGGAGGAACCGATAGCACTGCCGGCACCCGACAAACCAATCATTAACCCTATGCCAATGTAGGCGGCGATTATTTGAGCAATCATAAGTTACGATTTAGAAGCAATCTGTTATTGAAATTTGTAGGGCTTGAAGGGCTGCCCTCCGCCGGCGAATCCTGCATTTTTGTAGAACTCGACAAAGGTAAGTCTTATGGGGTGAACAAATGCACTGAGAGTTGAAATTCCGAAATTTAAACCATGGCCAAACAGTAAAATCGCCAAAAAACACAGCTCGCCAATGACGGGAGGTAATGACAAGGCACTCAAAGCAATGGTATTGACCACATAACCCAAGGTGGCGGACGACAAACCGAGGGCAAACAATCGAATATAGGACAACACATCGCCAAAAAGCCCCGAAACGCCATATAAATCCCACAAACCCAAACCGATGCGCTTGAACAGCCCCGCGTTTGGGTCGCTAAACAGGATGATACCTGTCAAACCTATGCCTAATAATATATAGGCAGGCCATGTGAGAGCGGTAAATTGGAGCAACAAAGCCCCAAAAATGGCCAAAATCCAACCTAGAGGCGAAATGCCATAAGCCCAACCAAACATGCGAGTGCGGTTGATGACCTTTAAACTCATGCCAAACAAAATCTGAACCAAGCCGATGATGAGCGAAATATTGAACAGGCTATCGGTTTGGATGAAATACTGTTTCATTTGGTTCAACCATGTAATATCTGTTTTGCTAAGGTCAATTCCTCCCATACTTCCGGTGAGCAAACCAAAAACGATGGCTGCTGCACCCAAAAATTGCCCCAAAGTCAGCAGGGGTCTGAGGGAAGTGTTGTTGCGATGTTTCAAAAAGGTAACGACCGCAAAGATAATTGCCCCATAGATGACATCGGACAAACACATCCCAAAGAAAAGCATGAAAAAGGGGGCAAAAAATGGGGTTAAATCCAGTTCAGTATAATCGGGCAGGGCAAAAATGTTGCCGATGGGTTGGAAAAGCCGAGCGAAATAGCCATTTTTCAATAAAATCGGCACATTACTGTCGGGGGTAGGTTGTTCTTCAAAAAACACCACTTGCTTTTTTTCCAAGAAATCCAGCAATTTACCCTTGTTCTCCTTGGCAATCCAAGCCTGCAACCATAAGAGCCGGCCGGCAATGGGCGATTGGGTTTGGTGCAAGGCGTTTTCGCGCGCCAACAGGTTTTCCAATTCATCGGAATAGTCCTCTAAAAGATGCCTATCGGCGGATAGTTCTTTGTAAGCCTCGCGGATTTCGGTCAGCCGTTGGTGAACTTCCTTCAGGCGTTGTTGCAAAGCGGTAAGACTTATTGCAGGGAACCTGACCAATTCCGCACCATGCAAAGAAGGTGCATCGGGTTGGCGGGTGAGGAGGAAAAAGTAAATCTTATGATGAAGTTCTCTGACAATTTCTATGGTAAATTCTTGTTGCCATGTATCGTCAAAATCATGGGCAACACAATCGTAAAAGTGCAAATAAACGCCTTTGCCTTCGAGGGTTTTTAACCGTATTTCGGGTAAATCGCCCCAAGGAGCGACTATTGACAGTTGATTTTGCAGTTCCTTCCGTTGCCGTCTCAATTCGGCTTCTTCCTTTGTCAGTTGTTCGTAAGCCCGCAGCAGGTCGGCACCATTGGTCCACTCACTGCTGTTTCCGTTTGTTTTAGTGGTTTTTACCACCGCAAGAGCCGATATACATTCCTGTACGTTGTGTAATTGGCGGAGGTATTGCTCGCCATTTTCCGATAGGTTATCGGTTACGGTTTCGATGTGAACCAACCCCAGTTCTTGTAATTGATTTAAAAACGCAGGGTACTGAGCATGGTGAACCAGAAACGAAAACTTGAGCATAGGAGTAATCATAGTACCTTGTTTATCGGGTTAAGCTATTTGCCGGTGATGATGACAAAACAAAAGCTGACCGAAATTTTTTGCAAGAGGGATTGCAGGTCGGCGATGAGGGGGGACTTTCGATAGGCAGAGGTTCCGAAGGCTACTAATAATAGTCGTTCTTGGTAAAAATGGCGGCTAAGGAAGTGCATCCTGCCGATGAGTTCAACGGCGATGGGAAGGGTGATGGCATCGGCGAGGCAACAAACGATGCCCATGTTGGAGTCAATGTCGGCGGTGAGGGGTAGTTTGAGTTTGTTGTCGGGGTAAGGGGTGATGGCAGATTGGGTGAAGTGGGAGGTTAAATTGTCGAGGAGTATGGTTTCGGCCTCTTTAAGGGTTCGGGTTTGGCTTTTAGAGAAGGTCAATGTTTCGATGTAATAGACCAAATTGGTCATTTCTAAAGCCGTTCCCCACCAATCTTTAGATAAATTGTTCACACTTTTTTCGGTGCTTTCAAAGAGTTGCCGCCAAGTGCTGAAAAATCCGCCGGATTTTTTGTTTTCGTCTTCCATGATGTTTGGGGTGAAGGGGGTTAAAAACGCATGTGTCTGACTGATGCTTTATTGTCGCGAAGTTCTTTTAGGGAGTCTATTCCGATTTGGAGATGTGTTTGAACAAATTTGGCAGTAACCAATTTGTCTTTTTGTGCTGTTTTGACCCCATCGGGTTCCATAGGTTGGTCGGACACTAGGAGCAATGCGCCGGCAGGGATTCTATTGGCGAAAGCTACGGTAAAAATAGTGGCAGATTCCATGTCTATTGCAAGACAGCGTGTTTCTTTCAAGTATTCTTTAAATACTGCATCGTGTTCCCAAACGCGGCGGTTGGTGGTATAGACGGTTCCCGTCCAATAGTCCATGCCGCGCTCGGCAATGGTTGCGGAAATGGCTTTTTGCAGGGCGAATGCCGGCAGAGCGGGTATTTCGGGTCGCATGTAATCGTTGGATGTCCCCTCCCCTCTTACGGCAGCAATGGGTAAAATAAAATCGCCTATTTCATATTTTTTTTTCAACCCGCCACATTTGCCCAAAAAGAGGCAGGCTTTGGGCTTCACCGCCGTCAACAAATCGAGAATTGTAGCAGCATTTGCACTGCCCATCTGAAAGTTGACGATGGTGATGTTTTCGGAAGTTGCGGTGGACATAGTGTTTTGCAACCCCTTGACGGGCACGTTATGCCATTCGGCAAAAAGCTGGACGTAGTTGATAAAGTTTACCAAAATAATATACTCTCCATACTCCTCCACTGGAGTTCCGGTATATCTGGGTAGCCAGTCTTTTACAATTTCTTCTTTTGTGTTCATAAGGAGGAGATATTGAGTTTTGAGTTTTTGGGACAATAGACTTAAGACAATAGACTTAAGATATTAGGATTAGAACTTAACTAGCGTTGTTCGTCTTTGAATTGAGATAAGCGGCTGATGTCGCCGCCGTTTATCAAATGTTCGATAGAATGAAACAAGTGATCTGGTTTAAAAATGCGCCAATTGATACGGTCGAACTTAGCTCCCCAAGTCAAATAATGATGCAAATTACAATTTTCCATTTCATTAAGCACATGATCTCGAAAATTCATGGCCACAATCCACCCTTCCTCTTCATTAACTTCCTCGAACCATTCTTCATAGTAGCAATCGTCGTCAGCATGGAAGTTTAACACATTTTCGCCGATGATTAGAAACTTGTAAATCTGTTTGCGAATCATTTTATCAATGACCTTGCGCTTTAGGAGCATGATGTCGTTGGTGATACAATCGTTCCATTCGCCCAATAACTCGATGACGGCAAAGTTATTGGCGTAATCGGCATACAAAATCTTGATGTAGAGTGTTTCCGAACCGATATCGTCCCATTGCGGATGGATGTAGTAATTGTAAATCGTGTTGGTAAACTCAAACTCACTGTATGTGCGCTTGTAGAATGGGGATCTTTTGTCTTCGGAAGACACGTAATAATCCCGCCATTTGTGAAAAGGCTCTATTTGGTGCATTTCTTAGTTGTGAATGGTGAAATGTCAATGGTGAATGGTCAATGAACTTACCCCTTATTTCTTATTCCTATTGTTCGAGTTAGAAACTTATTCCTGTTGTGATAACTAATCTTCGGATGCTTAGTTCTGTTTTGTTGAGGTTTCCTTCCCATTGAGAGGATTCGGAATAGAGTTTTTGGAAGTTGTAGCCTACTCCTAAAATCCAACTCAAAGGGCCATTTCCTCTCAATTTAAAACCACCGCCTAAGCCAAACATCAATCCGCCTTTGGTGTCAACATATTCGTTGTTGTTGGATGCTATTCCATAACCTACGCGGGCGTAGTAGTGAGGGGTAATGTGTTTTGCGGGTAGCAAATCTCCGCTGAAATTGGCAAAGATGGGGATTATTCTGGTAGTATTTGATGGGGTATAATACCAGTAATTGATGTTTGGTAAGTTCCAGTAGAACTGAACGCCCACTCCTACCCCAACATTGGTGTAAGGACTGAATTTATAACCGTTGACCGTATGTAGGTCCAACCCAATCCCATCGCCTTCGCCGCCAATCAAAAATCCCAATTGAGAGGAATGGGCGAACCCGTGCTTTTTGTACTCCAAGTTGGTAGCACTCGATTCGGTGGTGATTTTATCTACTTCCGAAAGGTCGTACACAAACAAATTATTGCCTGCAATTTTGATGGATACCTTACCGGAGCTTTCAGGATTGACCAACTCCCCTCTTAAAACAGATCCGTTTTTGAGGTAAACCACAGACTGTATTCTTTTTTGTGCAAAACTCGACACGCACATCATCAAAGCAAATAGAACGACAAATACTTTTTTCATAATAATCAAATTAGAGGTTTTTTGAAACATACTCCATAAACGTAAGTTTCCTTTCAATAGGTTGTTTCGGAATGTCTTTTATTTTCTACTCCTAGCGAAAAGTTACTCGATTTAAGGGTAGCACTCACAATTGCCAACAAAATTAGCGTTAATTTAAGTTAAACTTAAAACATTCTGTAAATAACCTTCTCCTTGTTCTACAAACCCCGTAACCTCACTCCAAAACACACCAAACTATGAAAACGCTACCCCTTTTACTATGCATAAGTTTGATTTGCATCAGTCAAATGATATGTGGAAATACCAACTTCCCTCTGGCAGAACCCATCACTTCGACAGGTGATAAAGAGAAGGAAGATAAAGACAAAAATACCCCAAAAGAAATCAATGCAAAGCGTTTGCAGAGTGCGCCAAAAATTGACGGACTCCTAGACGATGAGATTTGGGCATTGTCCACAACGCCCAAGGCCGACAATTTCATACTCATTGAACCCAATCCCGGTGCATCGCCTGCACAGCAAACTGAAACGTATATTTTGTATGATGACGATGCTATTTATTTAGCGGCTCGCCTTTATGATGAAAACCCCGACAGTATATTAAGACAACTCTCTCCAAGAGATGATTTAGGAAATGCCGATTGGTTTGGTGTAGTTATAGATTCCTATCAAGATGGGTTAAACGGTCTTGGTTTTATTGTCAATGCAAGCGGCGTACAAGCCGATATAAAGTACACCGCACAAGGTGAAGAAGCAGCGTGGAATGCCGTATGGCAAAGTGCTACGGTTATTGACGATAAAGGATGGACCGTAGAAATGCGTATTCCCCTTTCAGCACTCAGGTTTGCCACAGCAGACAAACAAACATGGAATGTCAACTTTATCCGATTGGTCAGACGAAGCCGTCAAAAGTCGGCATGGAATGAGATAAAACCAGAAATCAGCGGATTTCTTAATCAATCGGGCAAGCTAACCGGCTTGGACAATATCAAAGCTCCGTTGCGCTTGTTTTTATACCCCTATATTTCCGGCAACGTAGAACATCAATATAAAACCGAAGGCGATAGTAAATGGTATAAAGGATTTAATGCCGGAATGGACATTAAATATGGAATAAACGATGCCTTTACCTTAGACATGACCTTAGTACCCGATTTTGGACAAACCCAATCGGACAATCAAGTGCTCAACCTCAGTCCTTTCGAGGTACAATTTAATGAGAACAGACAGTTTTTTACCGAAGGAACGGAGTTGTTTGGTAAAGCAGGGATTTTCTATTCAAGGCGCATTGGCGGAACTCCGTCCGGTTATCAAAACCTTCCAAACCAACTCAACGAGGGAGAGAGCATTACGTCTAATCCCTCAGTCGTGCAATTGCTCAATTCCACCAAAATATCCGGCAGAACCTCCGGCGGCTTAGGTATCGGTTTTCTCAATTCGCTTACTGCTCCAACATTTGCCACTATTAAAGACGAAGAAGGGAATAAACGAGAAGTGCGCACAGAACCCCTTACGAACTACAATATTGTTGTTTTAGACAAAAACTTAAAAAACAACTCGTATCTAAGTTTTATCAATACTAATGTTTACCGAAGCGGTTTGGCTTATGAGGCCAATGTAACGGGCACTGAATTTAGAATCAACGATAAAAAGAATACCTATTCCATCAGTGGAAATGGGGCATTGAGCCAAAAATACCAAAACGGATTTGACAACCCCGAATTGGGTTATCAATACAATGTCAGTGTCGGAAAAATCAGCGGTAATACTCAATTTTCAGTTTGGAACGGCATCAGCAACGATAAATACAATCAGAACGACCTAGGCTTTTTAAGGATGAACAATATTTTTTCTTCCGGAGCTGACGTAAGATACAATATCTATAAGCCCTTTGGCCGGTTTCTCAACCTCTACACTTCAGCACGGATAGAATATTTACGACTCTATAAACCCGATGCTTTCTTCAACTTTTCGATAGGCACCGATGTATCCACCACTACTAAAAAACAAATGAGTATTGGTGTGTTTACCTACCACGAACCCATCATTACCTACGATCATTTTGAACCTAGGGTAAAAGGGCGGTCTTATGCCTATCCAATCAATCACAATTTTGGCGGTTGGTTCTCAAGCAATTACGATAAAATTTTCGCATTGGATGGTTCGGCCAATCTTCGTCTTTTCAAGGATGAGGGACGACATAATTTGAACATGGGGTTAAGTCCTATTGTTCGCTTGTCAAACAAAGTGCGGATTAGGTTAGATGTAAACAGCTATAACTCCATTAAAGATGTCGGGTTCGTTGCCTTTAATGACGACAAAACAGATGACATCATCTTCGGCAGACGAGATGTCCGCACTTTAGAGAATATACTATCTGTCAATTACATTTTTACCAATCGAATGGCCTTAACCCTTCGCACCCGTCATTACCATTCCGAAGCGGTTTACAAAAAATATTATCACCTGGAGGAGAATGGGCTGTTGTCCGGCACGGATTATAGCGGACAAAATACGGACGGAAGTCAAAAGCATCATGCCAATTTTAATGCCTTTAATGTTGATTGGGTTTATACCTGGCAGTTTGCACCCGGAAGTGAAATGAGTGTGGTGTGGAAAAATGCGATTTACCGATTTACCCGACATACCGGTGAAGGTTATATAGACAATTTGCAAGACACCTTGGTAAGCGATCAATCCAATAATCTGTCAATCAAAATCCTTTACTTCATTGACTATTTGTCGTTTAAGCATAGAAAACACTCCAAAGCAATGAAAGAGAGTTAAAACATTCGGTGTTGAAGAACAACACTCATTCAAACAAACATTTCATTTAAAGAATCAACAAGGGCGGCTTATGTAAATAGGCCGCCCTTGTTTGTATTGCGCAAAACAACTCCGAAACTATTGTTTCAACAGTTTTGATGTTTGTTGAGCATTTGGAGTAGTAACACTCAATAGGTACATGCCTTGAGCGAGATTCACTACAGATAAGGTAGTTTGGTTAATCGCCGTAGAAGAGATGTTCATATTTTGTGTCATTACTAATTTGCCGGCCACATCAAAGAGGTCAATTCGAGCCATTCCTTCCGTATCTGCACTAAAAGAAATGTTCACCCAATCGGAAGCCGGAACAGGCATCACGGTTAAGTGTTGCGAACATTCGTTAAGCCTATTGATAGTAATAATGTTAGAGGCGGTAGTGGTTCCGTTAAAATCGGTTTGTAACAAACGGTAATAGCTCAATCCGTTAGGAGCATTGGCATCTAAGTGGCTATAATAGAGCGTTGTGATGCTATTTCCTGCTCCTTTTATCGTAGCGATGTCTGTAAATTCATTGGCATTGTTAGTTGCACGTTGAAGGGTAAAGAAATCGTTATCGGTTTCGGTAGCAGTTGCCCATTGCAATAGGTTTCCATTAGCCTGCGCTTTTCCAAAAAAGTTGAGCAAGGTGATGGGGGTTTTATCGCAATAAAAATCTTCATTTGCAGCCGCACCCGAACAACCAAATCCGTCAGACACCACTTCAAAAGAATAGGTTGTAGTCGTTCCAAACAAGAAAATGATTTCAATAGATTCTCCGTAATTTAAACTGCCGTTATAATCGCCGATTACAGAATAAAAAGCACCATTATCATATTGCGGATAACCGCCTGTCAGCATTAAAAGGACATGATAGTCGCCGGTAAAGAAGTCGCAAACCTCGTTGATGTTGAAAGTAACCGGAGCCAAGAAAAGGACAGGCGTTCCGGGAGCTACTTTGGTACAAGGATTTGTAAAGTCGGGAACACCGGGTGTGCTTCCTTCGGGTCCGGCTACTGCTGAGATATAATAGGTATTGTAAGTAATAATAGCAGGGCTGCTGTTAACAGAAAAGATACCACCGTCAGAGTTGATTGCTAAAATAGTACCCAACGCATTGTCAGAAGAAGTGTGAAGCACATAAGCCAACACATCGCCATTTCCTAAAGTTGCACCGGCAGTAGTTACATTGGAAGCATCGCCATCACAAAGTACAACATCATCGGCAGGCATTACCCCCGGATTAGCATTGCTGCCAAGGGTCAGGGTAATTTCGTCGGTAGCAACACAAACGCCGGTTTCGTCTGTAACAGTTAGGGTATAGGTAATGGTTTCGGTAGGAAATGCAACGGGGTTAGCAATACTTGGATCACTTAGTCCATCGGTGGGCGACCATGCAAAATTTGTTCCTACTGTATTGGGGCTACCCAGTTGTATGGCATCGCCGGGGCAAAACTCCACATCATCACCGGCATCTGCCACTACGTCATCGGCTACGAAGATGGTAATTTGGTCGCTATCTTCACAACCGGCAAAAGGATTGATAACGGTTAAAACATAAGTTGTTGTTTGAGTGGGTGTAGCTATTGGATTTAGAATATCGGTATCGCTTAACCCCGTTGACGGAGACCAAGAAATCAAATCACCACCAAAAGCACTACCGACTAACTGCACACTTTGCCCGGGACAAATAGTCGTGCTGCCCGAAGAAATGCTGGCTTGTGCCAAAACCACTTGGCACTCGGTAACATTGAACTGAAAGTCGCGCAAATTCGTGCTGATGAGCACCCCATCTCTATATTCACTCACACAAATACCGACCACATATTGCCCTATTTGGGTAGGGAAGGCGGACAAAATACCTGTATTTTCGTCAATAGCCATCGTCGGAAATCCTCCCAATTGGTTTGTGCCGGAATACGGAGCTAACCAGTTTACATTTGCGTAAGGAGGGGCTGAAGCGGTAAGAGGTTGAGGATCAAGAGCCGACGCGCCGGAAAGGGGTTCGCAAATAGAATATACCAAAACATCACCATCGGGGTCAGTTGCTGAACTATTGACCACTAAAGGGCTGTTCGCACAAACCACAATAGGCGGATAGTTGTTAAAGGTGGGTGAACTGTTACTGCAATCGCCCAACACACTTGCCGGTAAATTGGCCACATAAGTAGAACCGGTTCCACCCGGATCAACTATGTTGATAATCGTATTATTCCTGCAACAACGTTGGTGAACAATCTGATAACCTCCGGCGATAAAGGGTAAGGTAACAGTGGTTTGGTAAAACCCTCTTTCCACACAAACATCGGGGCCGGTTTCCAAACATAGCCCTTCAGTAGAAACGGTCAATTGTTCAATCACCGGACTAAACATGTTTACAGTTTGCACCACCCCGCCCGATGAGTTGAAGACAGTGATATAGGCAGGGTCATCAAACAAGGCACAACTCACACAGTAACAATCGCGGTAAATTACCAAGTTGAGTTGAAATGAATTACCACCCAAACATTCATAGGTTAATTCACCGCCTATTAAATGTGCGGCTTTAGATTGAGGCGAAAAAGCCAATAAACATGCAAATACAAAGGTTGCGAATCGTAAAAAAGTTTTCATAGCAGAACAATTACAATATTAACGATACTATTTTCTGCAAATAAACAGTTTTTTTACCTTTCCTTATGCAACTTTGCACATATTTTTGAACAACCGTACAATATAATCCACAATTAAATAATTAATTTTACGCTCAATAAAACAAAAAACATGCAGCTCGAAAAAGAAATTCACCAAAAACGCTTCCGTAATGAGTGGCAGAAAAGCGTTGTCAATATTATTTTTACAAATAGTTGGCTTTCTACTCAAGTAAAAGAACATTTATCTCCTTTTGGAATTACCCCCCAACAATACAATGTATTGCGCATCTTAAAAGGGCAACACCCAAAAGCTATTTCTACTTCGGTTATCCGTGAGCGTATGTTAGATAAAATGTCCGATGTGTCGCGTATGATTGATCGTCTTGTACAAAAGGAATTGGTAGTTAGAACCATCTGTGAAACAGACAGGCGGTTGGTTGATTTGATTATCAGCCAAAAAGGGATGGAACTGCTCTTGGAAATTGAAAAGCAAATTCAGGACATGGATGGTATTGTTAAAAATTTAAGCGAGGAAGAAGCTCGACAATTGAATTTTCTCTTGGATAAAATCAGAGAATAACAACATCCCTAAAGTAAAAGAAATTCCGTTTCATCATACCGTAATTTAAGGCTTGTACGTGTATCGGTTATATGAAAAGACAGTATGAGTAAATTTGGAAAGGGTAATTTTTAGTATCGGTTGTTAAAAATGCGTTGCTTGGCATGGTAATTGTTTTCAAATGTGCAACACAATTTTACAACAATTTTAGCAATTACCATTTTACAAATTCGTACAACATGAAACGAATACTACTTTTAACCGGCTTACTATTAGCAGTGTGTGTCAATGTTATGGCTCAACGGGATGCCCGATATACACAGTATATGTTTAATCAGCAAATGCTGAATCCCGGATACACCGGCAGTTCCGAGGGGCTTAGTTTTACCGGCATTGGTCGGCTTCAATGGGTCGGTATTGAAGGTTCGCCAAAATCAATCGGCATTAGCGCACATTCGCCGCTTGGTAAACAAAAAAAGTTTGGACTTGGGGCTTATATAGCTCACGATAAAATTGGCGTACATAACCAAACCAGTGCTTATGCCAGCTATGCCTATAAATTCATTATTGGCGAAAGCCGTTTAGCCATTGGTTTGCAAGGCGGTATTGATTACCTGCGTTCCGATTTTACCCAAGTAACCGGTAACGAAGAAATTGATATTACCATTGACAACGCCTTTGCCGATAATCAGCGCAATTTATTACCCAATTTTGGATTAGGATTGTATTTCTATAAACCAAACTCTTATTATCTAGGCGTTTCTGCTCCCCATCTTTTAAACAACAATTTGCGGTCTGACAATGGGATAGAAACGCTTGCCCGTCAATATCGGCACTATTACGCAATGGGTGGTGTGGTCATTGGAAGCAATGATTTTAAGGTAAGACCCTCTTTCCTTATCAAAACTGTTCCAACGCAGGCTCCCATACAACTCGATGCCAGTTTAATGTTTTTGGTTAAAGAAGTGCTTTGGTTGGGAGCATCCTATCGAACCGCTTTTGGCAACAAAGACCCCTTTGCACAATCAGAATCTATAGATGCCATCATTGCTTTTCAATTCCCCAAAGGATTGAAAGTAGGATATGCTTACGACTATACTTTGTCTAAACTGAACAATTTTACCTCCGGCTCACATGAGGTGATGATTGGATTAGACATTAAAGGTAGAACAGACAGGTTTATTACTCCGCGATATTTCTAAACTCCAATCGCTTTCCTCTTTCTAAGCTAAAATTGTTATACCTTTGCAGAAGGGCGGTCTTATAAAGGCTGCCCTTTTGTTTTTTGTGAAATTTGATTAGATAAGTCAAAGTTCACAAAATACTTTTTCAGGGTAAGGGTATTAAAAAAGCAATGAATCAAAATCGCGAAACAGTTGCAGAGTGATTTTGTCCGTTACCTATAATAAAGGTATTCTTTTGTACCCCTACCAACTTAGTGACCTTTTACCTGTTAATACGAAAACAACATTTGTAATTGTGAGCAGTACCTTTTTTTCTGATTTTTTCTTACCGGGTGCTTTGGCTTTGGTAATGCTGGGAATGGGGCTGACGCTCACTATCGAAGATTTTAAAGGAGTTTTTAAACATCCTCGCGGAATATTCATAGGATTGGGAGCGCAGATGCTTCTCCTGCCTTTAATAGCCTTTTTGATTGCTGCATTGTTTCCTATTGCCCCCGAAGTAAAAGTGGGATTGGTGCTTTTAGCCGCTTGTCCGGGAGGGTCGTCATCCAATTTAGTCAACCATTTGCTCAAGGGGAATGTGGCATTATCTATTTCTTTAACAGCCTTCAACAGCTTGCTTGCCCTTTTTACCATCCCTATTGTGGTCAATTTGGCAATGAATATCTTTCTTGGTAAGAGCCACGAATTTCATTTACCGATGGGGCATACTATGCTCAATATCTTCTGCTTTACAATACTTCCTGCCTTAGTGGGTGTTTACCTGCGTGGGAAATTCCCTATCACTGCCAAAATAGTGGAACGCCCTTTGCGCTATATCTTGCCCGTGGTTCTATTTATTGCATTTGGAGGGATATTTTTCTTTGACCGAAAGGATAACAGCACTCATTTTACAGACTTGGTCGGACTGTTACCTATTGCCTTGTTGTTAAACATCGCGGGAATGGTTGCCGGATATTACTTGTCTTTAATGGGCAAACAAGGAAAAAAAATTCGAACTACTGTGGCTGTTGAAGTCGGACTTCAAAACAGCTCATTAGCCATTTTTATTGCAACTACTCTATTGAAAAGTACGAGTATGGCAGTAGTCGCTGTATTATATGGTATTACGTCCTTTTTTATCACCGTTCTTATCGGTTGGCTCATCTATCGGTTTGTTGAAGAATAGTGACTTTCGACAACAAATAAATTATTTACTTTTTTTAGCAAAAAAACTATGTGACTTGTAACCTTTCATGGGGGCTACCGTAAAACTGTGTAACACCCCCTTACTAAATATTCCCTCGTTAATAAACATTCATTGTTTACTATCAAAATCTGACGGCAGATTTAGATTGCATTAATACGAAGGGCATTTATGAATTGGTCAATCATTGTTTTTACCTTGTCTTTTACGATATTTATTTCCGCCGAAGTGAGAGCAAATTGTGCATTTAACACACAATCTGCTCCAAATACATTTAGTGGAGAATATACTTTCTTGGAAGGCGAAGGATGTCCTTTAGGTACTGAGCCAACTTTTTCATCTGACGAGTCATTTGAACATCAAATCGTTCTACTGCTCAATACCCTTCGCGTCAGCAACGGACTTCCTCCGTTAAAAATATCTAACGAATTAACTGCTTCTGCACGATACCATGCAAAAGACATGTGTCAAAAGAATTACTTTGCACATGCCAGCCAAGATGGTTCAGGAAATGTAACTTGCCAATCTTTTTCGCGTATCGGTTCTTTCTATTCATGGACTGCTGCAGCTGAAAACATTGCCGCAGGTTATTTTGATGCTCAAAGTGCCTTCAACGGTTGGGTCAACAGCCCGGGACATTACAGCAATATGATGAGTCCGATGGTGTATGAAGTGGGAATTGGATATTATTACGATGCTTCCAGTTCTTATGTTACCCGTTGGGTAATGGATTTAGGTCGTCGAAGTAATGTTTACCCGATTATTATCAATCAAGAAGAAGAAGTGGTTTCCTCTCAGGAAATTGATCTTTATAAATATACGGCTTCGGGATATAATGAAGTCCGATTTAAAATCAATAATGGCAGTTGGAATAGCTGGCAACCCATTTCTAATAACCTTCTACTGAACACAAACGCCACATCTTCGGGCAATTATACATTGTATGCCGATATGCGAAATGCAGCCGGAAATATTTTGAGTAGCAGTGATGATGTTATTTTAGAAGTTGCTGAAGGTAGCGGCCCTACTACTGCAAGTAACGGTATTGTCATTAAAGTAAAAGTGGCTTTGCAAGGCAGTTACAACGCTGCTAACCAAAGTATGTCAACCAATTTAAGAAACAATAATCTTATCCCACTTAACCAACCTTATAACCGCGCCCCTTGGAATTACGCAGGAACCGAATCGGTTTCGTCTTTATCCGCCATCCCAACTAATGTAGTTGATTGGGTTTTGCTCGAAGCACGAAGCGCAGTGGACAACTATACCGTGCTAGAAACCAAAGCAGCATTTTTATTGAGCAATGGTAGTGTCGTGGATGTGAATGGCTCAACAGAGGGAGTTACTTTTTCTCAATTGACCAATAATGCTGCTTACTTTGTTTCGATAAAAACCCGCAATCACTTGGCTGTTTTGAGTGCTAATACTATATCTGTTCCCAATACTACTGTGTTAGACTTCACCAACCCCACAAACATTTTGGGCGGTGCTTCTCAATTGTCCAATATGGGCAATGGAAGTTATACCCTGCTTGCCGGCGATATGGATGCTAATGGCACGATTACCGTGAGCGATTTTAACTTTTTCCAGTCTGAAATGAGCCTTATCAATGCTTATGTGGACAGCGATTGCAATATGGATAAAAATGTTACCGTTGCCGACCTTAATCTTTACAGTCCAAACATGAGTAAAATCGGAGTAACTCAAATCAGGTACTAAACCAACTGTTTATTAGTGGTTATCCTTTTGAGCAATCAATACCCCTTCTTCTTCCTTACCGCTTTCAAACAATTCCCCTAAACAACGGCTGAGTGCTTCTATGGCTATTGGAATGTTCCAATTTGCAGTGTTACGAGGCTCTATATAGTTGGAAATGGTGCGAATTTGGCAAAATGGGGTGTACTGCATTAAACAAGCATAAAAAAATGCCGCCCCTTCCATTGTTTCCACATAAGTTGAAAACAGATGTTGCCTTTGGGCAATGGTTTTTGCGTTGCCCGATGCAGTATTGACCGTAATTCCACTGACAACCTTTATTGAACTAAGTCCAAATAGTTTCTCCTCCGGTTGTGTATAGTTTAACAATTTGCCTTTTTCATAAGGAAATTTATCCGGTTCAAAAAAAGGCATTTCGGTTATTGGTATAAAAAGATCATGGTCTTCTACTCCTAAATCGGCCATCTGTTCACTTTTTATATGTACGACCTCTCCCAAAGCAAGACTTGGATTGAAACTACCGGCAATGCCCGCTTGAATAGCTATGTCGAAGGGGCGTTGAAACAAGGCCAATGAAGTATGATAAGCGACATGCATCATTCCGGCACCGGTAATGACTACGGTTATCCGGTTATTGTTGATTTGAAGACGATAGGTTTCTTGCGGTAACTGTGCTGACGGTTGCGCTTGATAGCGCACTAGGAACGGTTCAATTTCGGCAATAGTGGCAGAAAGGAGCAATATGCGCATGTTGGTTGACGGCTTTATCCTAATCAATCTGAATAACCAATCTTCGCAATTGGCGAGAGGCTTTAAGGTAGTAATCCTGCTTTATGCAGGCTTATGGATAATACCTTTTGGAATAGCGGCAATGAGCTTTTGTGTATAGGCATGTTGAGGATTGTTGTAAATATCGTCTGCCAAACCCATTTCTTCAATTTTACCTTGGTTCATCACAATCATTCGGTCGCTCATAAATTTCACTACGCTCAAGTCGTGCGAAATAAAGATATAGGTAAATTTAAACTTAGTGCGAAGGTCAATCAGCAGGTTCAACACTTGCGCTTGAATGGATACATCGAGTGCAGAAACCGACTCATCGCAAATAATAAACTGCGGATTGAGTGCCAAAGCCCTTGCGATACAAATACGCTGCCGCTGCCCACCCGAAAACTCGTGAGGATATCGGGTAAAATGATTGGCGTTCATGTTGCAGGTTTCCAACAATTCTATCACGCGGTCTTTGCGTTCTTTATTATTATCGAATATTCCGTGAACCTGCATGGGTTCCATAATAGCGTTGCCAATGGTTAGGCGCGGGTTGAGCGATGAATATGGGTCTTGGAAAATAATTTGCATTTCCTTACGCAAGTCTTTCAACTCTACTTCGGGCATATCTAAAATAGATTTGCCTTTATAAATAATACTGCCCTCATAAGCCGGCGCAAGGCGAAGAATAGTTCTGCCCAAGGTGGTTTTTCCGCAGCCCGACTCGCCAACCAAACCCAGTGTTTCGCCGGGATAAACATCGAAGGAAACATCGTCAACGGCTTTAACCCATTCCAATACCTTACCGAAAATATTTCTTTTGGACGGAAAATAGGTTTTGAGGTGGCTTACCTGTAGCAACGGAGTTTGTTGTTGAAGCGTTTCCCAACGTTTGGCTGTTTCGTCCGATGAGATTTCTACTCGCTGTATCATCTCTTGAACCGATGCGGGCTTTTCAAGCAAATTACCATCACTGTCAATACTCATAAAATCATCTACAACGGGCAGTTTTCGCAGCCGCTTTCCCAAGGGTGGACGGCAGGCAAGCAAACCTTTGGTGTAGGGATGTTGCGGGTTGGTAAAAATATCGGAAACGCTGCCCTGCTCCACAATTTTACCCTTAAACATGACCACCACGCGGTCGGCAATTTCGGCAATAACGCCAAGGTCGTGGGTAATAAACATCACAGACGAGTCAATTTCGTGTTTGAGCCGTTCCATGAGTTCAAGGATAGTCTTCTGAACAGTTACGTCTAGGGCAGTAGTAGGTTCGTCTGCAATTAAAATGCTGGGGTCGCAACTCATAGCCATAGCAATCATCACCCTTTGCTTCTGACCGCCCGATAGTTGGTGGGGATAAGCCGAAAAAATGCGCTCGGGCGAAGGAAGCTGAACCTTGTTAAACAGTTCAAGTGTGCGGACTTTAGCTTGTTGGGCATTCAGTTTTTGGTGCAACATAATAGCCTCGCTCACTTGGCTGCCACAGGTAAAGACCGGATTGAGCGAGGTCATAGGTTCTTGAAAAATCATTGCAATTTCGTTGCCCCTATATTTTCTTAACTCGTTCTCCGGCAATTTAGCCAAGTCAACCTGTTGGTTTTGCTTGTTGCGAAACAAGATTTGCCCGCCGACAATTTTACCGGGAGGGTTGGGAATTAACCCCATTATGGACAATGCTGTTACAGACTTGCCTGACCCCGATTCGCCGACAATGCCAATGGTTTCGCCCCGTTGTAAGGTAAAGCTGACATTGTCAACGGCTTTTACAATGCCGTCTTCTGTGGTAAATTGGGTTTCTAAATTAATGACTTCTAAAAGCGGAGCATTCATGTGGGGGGAATTGGTTCTGAATTACCTTTGTTAGCGGGTAAAAATAGACTTACTTATCGGATTTACCAAACCACTTTTACTTTTTCTTTCCCGACACACATTTTTGAACACTCTCATTCGCAGTGCTCCCGATATAATCTGCAGTGCTTCCGATGTCATCTTTACACTCTAAGATTTTTTTTAAAAACTCCCGTTAATATCCAATTTGCAGAAACATAAGTAACTTCAAGATGATTAAAGCAAGGTATTCCAATGATAAAGAACTATTCAAAAAACCAATGTAGAGTTGCTTAATGATTCAGTTGCTTTCTAAAGCCATTTTAACAACTTGTATCTTCTTATACATAGAATCCCAAGGACAATAACAAAATTGGTTAGACTGATACACAGAGATTACAAAGGAAAAACCGACGAACAATGCTCGTTTTTTGCAAGTCTTTACTCCTGCATTTGCAAATTTCTAAACCTCTTGCCATAGATATGCAGATACCACACGTTTTTTAAGTATTTTTACGCCTCGTTTGCGAAATGCTTCAAAACTTTCGACAACCTGTAAACACTTACGATACGTAGCAACGCACATGGCAACTTTTGTTCAGTTTATTTTCACTAAGTTTTTTTGGAGACATATCGGGCTGATGGTATTGGCATCTGTCCTTTTAGTAGCGTCTATTTTTTTGTTGCTCAATGTTTACACCCACCACGGTGAAAGCATTACGGTTCCCGATATCAGGAACTTAACCTTAGAGCAAGTAGAGCAGCGGCTCGAAAGCCTTAACTTGCGCTATACCGTGTTGGATTCGGCCTATTCAAAAGATTTACCACCCACAGGGGTCATAGACCAAGCTCCTATGCCGGGCGCAAAGGTCAAAGAAAACCGTAGGATTTACCTGACCGTTAATGCCGTCAACCCGCCTTTGGTGCCGATTCCCAATATCATTGATGCCTCCTTGCGGAGTGCCGTTGTTCAGTTAGAAGCATCGGGTTTGAGGGTCGGTGAACAAATCAGAGTACCCGATTTGGCAAAGAATGCAGTCTTAGACCTCAAAATCAATAATGTTAGTGTCGCTCCCGGAACAAAAATCCCAAAGGGGTCTGCCGTTGATTTGGTTTTGGGCGATGGGTTGGGTAATATGCGCATTACTATCCCCAATTTAGTGGGCTTGACTTTCTTACAAGCCAAGTTAGCGTTGAGAGGTTATTCGCTCAATGTAGGGTTAGTTACTAAAGAAGAACATATTGTTGACCTTGAAAACGCATTAGTCGTCCGTCAAAGTCCCGATGGTGGTCTTGATGGCGACCGCCTCATCACCGTTGGTGAACCTGTTGACCTCTTTCTGCGCGAAAACCCCGATAGCCCCGGATTAAGGACATTAGATACAGCCAATCAGGTCATGCCTCCCAACATTCCATTACCACCTAACGGGCAAACCGGACAATAATCAATCGGTTGATTTTAACATTGCTTCACTTAGTCCAAAATACGACATCCCCTATCAAATATCCCCTTTGCATTACAATAAGTAAGCCCAAATTTTGTTAAGTATGTTGGTTTACCATTCTCCTATACCATTTAACTATATCCGATGACCATTCACGCAAAACAATTACACTCCCTTCTATATTCACTCCTTTTCCTTGCAATATGCACTTCTTCAAACGCTCAAGAACTGCTTCTGCCATTAAAATACCACGCTTATGAAAGGCCTAACTTACACGAAGATGAAAAAGGTTTTCGGCGCAATTTTGACAAAGCCTGTCAGGGAGTTTTAGGTTTCAATACTTATGTATCAACATCAGCTCAACCAAGTGCTTGTTTAGAAGAAGACGGCAGCATCACCGTGTTGATTGAAAACGGAAGTGCTCCTTATACCTATACCCTCTCCTCCCCCATTGGCATTAACCAGTTTTCAGGCAGTACCACCTTAACCGAATACACCTTTGACCAATTGCCCTCCGGTCCTTATTTCATTACCGTTACAGACAATCTCGATAATAATGTGGTCATTCGATTTGAATTGGACGATATTAATATTGCTCCCATTAAACGCCAAAACTGGGAAGCCACCAAAACCAATGCTTTTTGTAATGCCTTGGGCAGTATTCGAAAGATATTCGATACAGACGTAAGCATTAACTACCGTTTATACGACCTCAACAACAATTTATTACACAACTACTACACCCAAAGTGCCTTAGCTTCCAATCTCGTTCCGGGAGTTTACTATTTGCGAAGCAACAAACAAGGGGAGAAATGTTACGCCTACTACATCATCGAAATTTTTGAAGAACCTACCATTTCGTTACCTTTTACTGAAGACTTTTCGACCTCATGGATTTATCCTGACAGGAATATATGGATAGACGATCGCGCTTTGATTAACGATACTTATGCCATTAACCCGCCGAGTATAGGCGTGGCAACGCTCGATGGATTGAACCAGTATGGTCAACCATACATCCCCGTACCATCCGGTACTGCGTTGATTGACGGCATTGGTGATGTGTTGACTTCGCGTCCCATCTGTTTGGCCGATGCCGGTTTAGTAGCCGGTGATACTGTCTTTTTCCGTTTCTTCTATCAAGCCGAAGGGTACGGTGATTTTCCAAATCCGGGCGATAGCCTAGTGTTCGAAACCTATATCCCACGAGTAAAAGATAGTACTTTCGTTGTAACCACTTATGTGGATGGTTTCCACGTTAAATACGACGACGATGCCAATAATACCGGTGCAGATATTGACATCAACGTAGCTGTTCCTGCAAGCGATATGATTAACTTCAATCCCGATACGCATGTATTTTATATAAACGAAGCGGGCAATTCTATATACCTCGATTTTACCAATCCGGCTGCAACGCTCACTTATGTAAACGATACCATCATTCCAATCTTCCAAGAGTTTACCGTTCAGGTGAATGACACTACTTGGGTGCCGCAGTGGGGAACTGATGGAATGACTGCAAGTGAAACCCCCGATTTCCAATCGGTAATAGTAAAAGTATCTGACCCAAGCACTTTTTATAACGGTTTCCGTTTCAGGTTTAGAAACCGCGCTACCGTTTCGGGCAATAACGATCATTGGAATATAGACTACGTACAAGGAAGTACAGATTTGCCCTCCATCTACCCGCTTTTGCAAGATGTAGCAATTGTTGACGCTGCCCCCGATATGCTTGCAAATTATTCGGCAATGCCTTGGTCGCATTTTTATCCATACATGGAAAAAGAACTTGCAATACCCGATTCGGTACCTATTAAAGTGCGGAACAACGATATAGGATTTGCCAATCGAACCCTGACACATACCATTAACGATGTTTGTAGTGAAACCGAGTTATACCTCTATCAAGCAGGTACTGCCGATGTATTGGGTTCAATTGAAAACATAGTAACCACCAAGGCAGTTTTCATTAAAAATGACATTTCCACTGCCCTCAATAACAACAGTAGCCTTTTTGAAGGAAAAGATACCGTTATCTTTGAGAATATTTGGCAACTCAACGTGTCAGTAGGCAGCACAGAACTCAACTACAACAACGATACCATTTACCAATATCAGCAATTTGCCAACTGCTTTGCTTACGATGATGGTACAGCAGAACGAGCTTACGGTTTATATGGAACCGGCGCACAATTGGCCTATCAATATGTGTTAAATCACCCCGATACCCTTCGTGGTTTACAAATCAACTTTGTAAACATGAATGCCAATGTTACCAATCACGAATTTACCGTAAGAGTATGGCGACATATAAATGTAGATATCAACACCGGTTTGCCCTTAGCAGTCCCCATTGTTGATGAACTGATTTATGAAGGCGAAACCATCAACATGCCTCGCTATTTAAACCAGATAAACGGATTTTGGACTTACCGACTCGATGAACCTATTGCCCTGCCTTACGATACTATATATATAGGCATAGAACAACGGTTTGAAAACCTGCTCAATATCGGTTTTGACCGCAACAACGAAGCAACAAGCAAACTCTTCTACAATACAGGCGGACAATGGCTTGGCTCTATTTATGAAGGAGCTTTGATGTTGCGACCGGTAGTAGGAGGTGCCTTACCAGACGGAAATCTTAATGTGGGGATAGAAGACCCCAATGAAATCCCGGATTCATTTACTATGACCCTCTTCCCTAATCCGGTAAATGATTTACTCTATCTGCAATTGCCCTCCAATTTGCCTAACAATAGCCCACTAAATGTGCAAATCTATGATCTGATGGGAAGATTGGTTACATCCGAAACCCTTCAAAATAATAGCGTGTTGGTTAATCAATTGCCGGCGGGCATGTATGTACTGCGCCTTTGTAACCAAAACAGGGAGCAGTTAAGCACCGGTAAATTTTTAAAACAATAACAGTTTGAGCCTTAATAGGCTTGTCCTTTCATTTTCTAATTTGTTTACAACCTTTTTGTGTCAATGCAAGCAAGAGCATTACTTTTTTATATCTCCTTTTTTGTCTTTGCTGCCTTTTTCAGTGCCTGCAATGACGATAAGCCTTGCGATGGCTTAGATTGCGGGGAAAATGGCACTTGTGTCATTGACAAAAACTTTGAACCTCATTGTGCATGTCTTCCCGGATACTACGGCGATTTCTGCGAGTTCTATGACCCTTGTCGTCTGATTGAATGTGCTAACGGAGGCACAAAAGAAATAGATTCCGAAGACCCTACGGTTTGCCATTGTGTTTGTACTCCCGAATATGACGGAGAGTTTTGCGAGTATCAAAACTTTTGTTTAGACATTACTTGCGAAAACGGTGGTACTGCGGTTAATCAGCCCAATCTTAGTTCTTGTTTATGTGAATGTCCTCCCGAGTTTATCGGTATATTATGCGAAACACCAAATCCTTGCGCGAGCGTTACCTGCCCGACTAACGCCACTTGCCAACTTACTCCCAATATTGAAGCGATATGTGTTTGCAATGCAGGCTGGGAAGGGAATGATTGCGAAATTGAAATTCGTGAGAAGTATATAGGTGCTTATACCGCTAAAAGTTATTATGACGATGGCAGCGCGACCTTGCCATATACTTGCAATATCTCAAAATACCCGGACGATGTTACCAAAATGTACTTTAGTCATTTGTTGGTCAATACCGTAGGCAGCGATCCAATTGAATTAAAAGATGTCTATGCAGTCGTGTACCAATCTAACACTTTTGCCCTGCCGGTTCAAAACGTATTCCCCAATAACGAGCAAGTTAAAAGCGTGAATATAGGACAAAGAAACAGTACAACAGGTGTAGTTACGGTGTATTATACCTATGAGAAAGATGGAGTTGAATTACAACTGCAATTAGAACTCACCCCACAATAATCCAATCCTATTCTATTAGCAATGGATTATGCGGCCACTCTACAATATCTTTTTGACCAATTACCCATGTACCAAAGGATTGGTGTAGCGGCGTTTAAAAAGGATTTGACCAATATTATCAAGCTTTGTGAATTGCTTGGCAACCCTCACCAACAACTTAAAACGATTCATATTGCCGGAACCAATGGGAAAGGCTCAGTGGCTCACGCTTTGGCTGCTATCTTTCAAGAGGCGGGTTATAAAACAGGTCTTTATATTTCCCCTCACTACCTCGACTTTAGAGAACGCATTAAAATCAACGGCGAGTATATACCCGAAGCCGATGTTGTTCGATTTGTAGCCGATAATCGTCAACACTTTGAGGACATACAACCCTCGTTTTTTGAAATGACTGTTGCCATGGCCTTTTGGCATTTTACCCAACAACAAACTGATATTGCAATTATCGAAACCGGGCTTGGCGGCCGTTTGGATTCAACGAATATCCTATCCCCTCTCCTTTCGGTGATTACCAACATCAGCTTTGACCATACCGCGATGCTTGGTAATACCCTTGCCCTAATTGCTTTCGAAAAAGCGGGTATCATAAAACACAAAACACCGGTAGTAATAGGTGAAACCCACCCCGAAACCGAGCCTGTTTTCATAAAAAAAGCTAAAGAAATGGATGCCCCCATTTATTTTGCAGACCAAAACCTGAGCATCGTCAATTTTCAAAATCTGCTCACACACACGCTGCTTGATGTTTACCAAAACGGCGAACTTATCTACCCGAACCTTCAATGCGATTTAACCGGAAGCTATCAAGCAAAAAACCTTGCTACTATTATTCTGGTAACGGAATTGCTCCCGTCTATAGATATTCATATCCCGCGAATTACCGTTGCCAATTCCTTGAAAAAGGTAAAGCAACTTACCCGATTTATAGGAAGGTGGCATGTGCTTTCAGAATCCAATCCTTTAATTATTGCTGATAGTGCCCACAATGAAGCCGGCATTCGTTACGCCATAGAACAACTTTCTGAACTTCCTCATCGGCAGCTACATATCGTTTTGGGGGTGGTGAATGATAAAGACCTTATGAATATCCTGCCTCTCTTCCCTTCTGATGCAACTTATTATTTCTGCAAAGCCGATGTACCGCGAGGGCTGCCGGCACATTCATTACAAGAACAAGCCAACATGTTTCAATTGAAAGGGAAGAGTTACAATAGTGTTAAAGAGGCTTTACAAGCTGCTAAAGATGTAGCCAAGCATGATGATGTCATTTTTGTTGGAGGTAGTGTTTTTGTCGTGGCTGAGGTGATTTAAAAGTGAATAGTCCACCCCTACCGCCTTGACATCAAATCCTCAAGTTAATTACCAAGGCCACCATTTTGTAATCGGAAACCCAATAAAGTAACCGTCTTCTTTTTCTTCGATGGGATAGGTTTGCACTGTAAATCCTTCGCCTTGCGTATTGCGTCCAGTTTGCAAGTCGAAACAAAAGCGATGTAATGGGCAAACGATATTGCCGTTTTCATCTAACCACCCCTTATCTATAGCACCTCCTGCATGAGGGCATCGGGCATCGCCGGCATAATATTGCCCATTTAGATTGGCTAAATACAAAACCTTACCCTCAATTGCCAATCGGGCTACTGTGTTGTTAGCGATGAGTGGTTTGCCATTTGAAGGAATTGCTGCTATTTTTACCCATTTATAGTTCATAGATAATGGTTAATTATTAATGGTAAATGGTTAATTGCCCTTTGCCCATACACAATTAACCATTAATCATTTACTGAAAACTACGGAAAACTAGGAATTAACCTTATCTGGTGTCTAAAATTTCTA
>CALCIK010000225.1 GCA_937907475.1 uncultured Bacteroidota bacterium
TAGAGTATAAGGATGAAGCCTTTGAATAGTGCTCTAAGATGTGTATAAACCGTAGGCCTACGGCATTTGTGGTTATTTGATTTGGATGGGCTACCGATATAACATGCCTAACGGCATTGGAATAAGTAACTGAGCTTTTCAGACAACTTCACATAGTAAACTCCCCCTCTTCCCCAAAATTACCCCCTAAAATATGGTTGATAAAGATACAATTTACCACTTCTTCAAGTGATTTGAAGCAGGGATGAGGATAAAAAACAGACTTCCCCTATTGTTCAATCGCGGCGAGGGTTGTTTTGATGTTTTCGAAGGAGGGAATTTCGGCGGCATTTTCTAATACTTCGACATAGCGGAGGATTCCTTCACCATCCACCACAAAAGCCGAGCGTTTGGCTACGCCTTTCATGCCGTAACCAAATTCGGCGTAGATGGAATGATATGCCGTACATACTTCTTTGTTAAAATCGGACAGCAATGGGAAGTTTAGGTGCTGATCTTCTTTAAAACGGTTGAGCGTATGGAGGGAATCAACCGAAATGCCCACTACTTGAGCGTTGAGATGGTTGAAATCGGTCAAAGAATCGCGCATCGCGCAAAGTTCTTTAGTGCAAACTCCGGTAAAAGCCAATGGAAAGAACAGAATCACCAAATTTGTTCCTTTGTAATCGGCAAGGGCTACTTTTTTTCTATCGGAATTGAACAAGGTGAAATCGGGGGCGGGGTCGCCAACTTGTAGAGCCATGTTTTTTTGAGTTATGAGTTATGAGTTATGAGTTATAAGTTATGAGGGGTAAGTTGTTATTTGTGAATGGAGAATGGTGAATTGTGAATTGTGAATTGTGAATGGTGAGTAGTAAGGAATAAGGGGTAAGTGGTAAGTTGGGAGTTATGAGTTATAAGTTATGAGTTATGAGGGATAAGTTGTGAATTGTGAATTGTGAGTAGTAAGGAATAAGGGGTAAGTGGTAAGTTGGGAGTTATGAGTTATAAGTTATGAGTTATGAGGGATAAGTTGTGAATAGTGAATGGCGAATTGTGAATTGTGAGTAGTAAAGAATAAGGGGTAAGTGGTAAGTTGGGAGTTATGAGTTATAAGTTATGAGTTATGAGGTATAAGTTGTGAATGGTGAATTGTGAATGGAGTTTGATGTTTTTCAAATCAAAGTCCAAAGCCTATCGTCTAAAATCTATCGTCTTCAATCTAAACTCATAACTTATAACTCATAACTCATAACTTATTTCACCGTAACAGTCGCTTCCTCCTCGTGTTTTCCGGCTTTTATCACAAGGGTATAACTGCCTTGTTGGAGATAATACTTTCCGTTATCGGCTTTTTTGACCACTACAGGTGGTTCGTCTTCTTTTACCCCTTCTTTCAACCTTGTTTGGTATGCTTCGACTGCTTGTTCGTCAATACTTAGGTCGTAAGGCAGGTAGTTGATGCCTTTTACCCCTTTAACGGTCATGGAAGTCAGGTAAAGGCTGTCGGTATGTTCTTTTGATTTGGGCATGAAAACGGAAATGCTGATGCTGTCGGGTTGGTCGAGGTAAATTGGGATTTCGACTTTGGGCAAACGGGGTTCTTCCCATGCGCTGAAGATTCTTCCCCAGTTTCGGTTGTATTTGGTCGAGGGAATATCGAATACAAACAGGGGTTTTACCATGATTTCGGGCGTGAGCAGTTGAAGATGCTCCACATTTGCCAGATAAAGCGAGCGGCCATGGGTGGCAACGGCAAGTTCTTTATCTCGCGGATGAATCAATAAATCGTGAACTGCCACGGCAGGGAGTTTACTGTCCATCCTTTGGAATGTTTTTCCCTTATCCAACGAGATATACAGTCCGTGATCGGTGCCAACATAGAGTAAATTGGGGTTCACCGGGTCTTGACGAACGACATTGACCGGTTCATTGGGTAGATCGGTGCCGATTTGCTTCCATGTTTTACCAAAATCTTCTGATACATATATATATGGTACGAAGTTGTCCCATCGGTAGCCATTCAGGGCGACAAAAACAGTTGCGGCATCGTGGGGTGAGGCTTGGAGGCTGCTCACCCAAAGGTCTTGTGGCAATTTGTCTGATAGGCGTGCCCAAGTATTGCCTCCGTCTTTGGTCAAATGGATATAACCGTCGTCCGTGCCCACGTAAAGTAGGCCGAATGTATGAGGCGACTCGCTGATGGTGGTTAAAGTTCCGTAGGGAACGTTGCCCGGCTTTCCGCCTTTGGTGAGGTCGCCCGAAATTGTCGTCCAATTATCGCCTTTATCCATTGAACGATGCAGTTTGTTGGTGCCAAAATAGACAATGTCTTGGTTATATACCGACAAGCAGATGGGGGTTTCCCAATTAAACCTTAGCGGACGCTCGCCCAAATCGTGTTTTGGGGCAATGGGGGTGTAATCGTCCGTGCTTCGGTCTATTCGGTAATAATTACCAAACTGAAAACCCGTGTAAACGATGTTTTTATTGCGTTTGTCAATGGCAATTTGCATTCCGTCTCCACCCAACAGCTCTTTGTAAGGGTAATTCCCGGATTGATGCCATGCCACACCGCTTTGGTATTGACTGCTGCCTGTCCAAACGCCATTATCTTGCAAACCACCATAGAGGTTAAACGGTTGTTCCATGTCGGCGGCGATGGCATAAAATTGACCCACCGGCGGCGTATTGCATTTAATCCAATTTTTACCATCATCGTAACTAATATTCACTCCCCCATCGTTTCCGTTGATGAGATGCCCTGCTTGATTTGGGTTAATCCACAAGGCATGATGATCAGCATGAACATTATCACCATTAATCGAAACAAATGTTTGACCGCCGTCTTCCGATTTAACTATCGGCACACCAAGCAGATATATTTTTTGTGTGGATTGAGGAGCGACACGAATTTGAGCAAAGTAATAACCGTAGGAATAGTAAAGATCGTCAATAAAATCCTTGTTTACCTTCTTCCAATCCTTACCGCCGTTGTCAGACTGATATACTTCTGCCCCGATGACGGGTGTGTCGAACAAATTGGCATTGGCATCTTCCAGATATTCCACCAGCGTTTGCGGGGTTATCTTTCCATCCTTCACCTGTTTGGTTATTTCATCGGCATCATACTTTTCGGGAAAACGGTTTGTGGTTAAAAAATCCTTCAACTTCCATTTTTCGAGCTTCAAAAACTCGTCTTTACTCATCTTTTTAAGGTCGTCTTTGTCAATTTTGGTCGAATCCTCGTCTGCATCGGCTTTTTTGGGACGCAAATTTTGATTGTCCAAACAAGCAAACAGTATGCCCGATGGATGGAGAGCAAGACCGATGCGACCTATCTTGCCCGAAGCAAACCCTGAGTTGTTTCCGCTCACATTTACCCAGTCATTTCCGCCGTTGATGCTTTTGTAAATGCCGGATGTGGTGCCTCCTTCGACAAAATTCCATGCCCTGCGCTCGCGATGCCACATTGCCGCATAGAGCACATCGGGGTTTTTGGCATCCACCACCAAATCAATCCCGCCTGTGTTTTCGTCCACAAACAAGGTTTGTTTCCAAGTTTTTCCACCGTCTGTGGTTTTGTAAATTCCCCTTTCTTTGTTGGGCGAATACAAATGCCCCAACACCGCCACCCATGCAATATCGGCATTTGTGGGGTGCAACGCAATTCGACCGATATGATGCGATTCGGGTAAACCCATATATTCCCATTTTTTACCCCCATCGGCACTTTTATACATGCCAACGCCCGAATAAGAAGAGCGGCTCGAGTTATTTTCGCCCGTTCCTACCCAAATCACGGGCGTTTCGGCAGCCCAATTGACGGCAATATCACCAATCGTCATCACCATTTCGCCATCAAACAACGGGGTAAACGATGCGCCGTTGTTTTTCGTTTCCCATAACCCTCCGGAAGCGTAGGCAACATAGAAATGCGAAGCATCGCTGGGTGAAACCGACAGCGCAGTAACCCTTCCGCTCATCACCGTAGGCCCAACCGACCTAAATTCGATGCCCGAAGCAACCGATTGAGAGGTTAACCGCTGCCGTTGCTCTGCAGTTTTGAGCCGTTCCTGTGCTTTTGTTGAAGCGATAGACTTATTTTGTGCCATAACGAATGGATGAAATAAAATGACAAATAGGCCAATGAAAAAGTAACCGGTTTTCATGGTTTTTGGAGTTGTATGAAGAAATGCCCTGCAAAATAAGCAGAATGTTGGAAATGTGGGGAAAGATTTTAGACGTTAGATTTTAGATTTTAGAGGTTAGATTTGGGAATTAGTCCGAAAAATCCTCCATTTTTAAATCAGGATGTTAATTTTTGAACAGCCATTATCCTTACCTGTGTTTTGCAAAAAAGTTTAACCGCAGATTTTCGCAGAGTTTTACGCAGATTTTCGCAGAGTTTTCTTTGTGTTTTTTTGTGAAATTCATTGCAATATGTTGGGGTTATCAGCAACCGATTACCGATAGGTTGCAAAAAAGATTAACCGCAGAGTTTCGCAAAGTTAAACACAGATTTTCGCAGAGTTTTCTTTGTGTTTTTTTGTGAAATTCATTGCAATATGTTGGGGTTATCAGCAACCGATTACCGATAGGTTGCAAAAAAGATTAACCGCAGAGTTTCGCAAAGTTAAACGCAGATTTTCGCAGAGTTTTCTTTGTGTTTTTTTGTGAAATACTTTGCGAATCGCTGCGGTTATCAACAACCAATATCCCGTAGGGATAATCCCGGCGTACGCCGGGATCATGCCTAACGGCATTGGGAGGAGTAACTGGGTTTTTCAGGCGGCTTCTAAGCGCGAAGGCTTCCTTTTCCCAGCCTACCCCCCCACCTCCAAAACAATTTCCCCATACCGCAGCGGCATTGGCCGGTATTCTATCAATTGGAAGCGGGTGTTGAACAGGTTGTTGATTTTCAAACCCGCGTTTACCCTTACCTTTTTCACTTTCCATTCCGTCAGCACCGACAAATGGGTTATCCAAAACGGGGGCAAGAACGTTGTGTTGTCGGTGGTGGTGAAGCGTTTGCCGGTGTAGTTTTGTTGCCAAACCAAAGCGAGGTTTTTTCGGGAAATGGTGATGCTGTTTTGCAGGGTGTGCATCGGGAGGTAAATCAATTGATGCGTTTCACCGCCTTTTGTCAACGGGTTGCCGATTTGTAAACCGTAGCGGCTTTTGATTTTCACCTGCGCATATATATATAAGGTATGAATCTCGATTTCTGCGTCCAAACCGCGTGCCCAAACCCTGCCTATGTTTTCTGGTTTCCAAATAGCGGCGTTTTGAATGGTTGGCAGCCACAAAATCCGGTCGTTCAAAAGGTTGCTGAACAGGGTGGTTTCGGTTTTGACCGCCCATTTTCGGACATTCCACTGCGTTGCGGCGGTAAACTCATGCGCCCAACCGCTTTCGGGCTTTAGGTTTGGGTTGCCGCCGGGTTGCCAATACAAGTCGTTGAACGTTGGCAGTCGGTAGTTTTTGGTGATGTTGGCGGCTATGCGCATTACCGGAGCAATCACGATTTCACCGCCCACGGCGGCGGTCATCGGCACCAGGTTTTTATCCACAAACGACTGTTTGATGCTTGCCGAAGCGTTGGCTTTACCTGTTTTGGACGTGGTTTTCAACATCGCCACTACCGAAGTTTGGTTGCGGTGAATGTTTTTGGGTAAATTATCGGCCGTTGCGGTCTGAAACCCATGATTTACCCCCATGCTCAACAAAAATCGGGGTGAAAACGGCACGCGTGTTTCCATATCGGTCTGCCAAGTCTGCGTTTTGCTTTTGGAATTGATGCCCGTTTGTTCGTCCGAATAGTGCAACGTTTCGAGCATATAGGCAGTTTTGGCATCCATCACCAACCTTTTGTGGGCATACTTCCAACCGGTCAAGGCTCTAACCGATTGGTCGTGTTGCCAAGCAGTCGAAGCGGCGGCGGTCATGGGCGGCGGGATGTTTCGCCTCGCGTTTTGATACCATATCAACAGGCGCACCTCGTTTTTACCCTTCCACCGCTTGTAGTTTTCCTGCAACACGCCATATTGCCATGCCGCCGCATTGGTTTGCACCGTTTTTGGGCTGCCCATCAAGGTATTATTGTAAAAAGAATAGCGGTTATGGGCGCGTTGGTACATCATTTTGACCGATGAGGCGATGTTTCGGCCGCCCATCCCGATTTGCAAACCCTGTTGCAGCTTCCCAAAACTCCCGATGCTCGAAACCGCCTTCATCACCATGCCCGTTTGGTATTTTGCCTTGTTTGCCACATAAATTCCACCCCCAACATTGCCCACATTCTGCAACGAACTTTGGTTGGAATGGAGTAAATGCAGTTCGTCCATAAAAAAAGTGTTGAGCAACGCCAAATCTGCCACGCCGTTCATCGGGTTTTGGAGCGAAACGCCGTTCCATTCGATAGTGGTTTGCTGCGAACCCATGCCCCTGAACGAAAAAGTGGTCAACCCGCCCAAACTATAACTTCTCATATTGATGGGCGATATCGAAAACATCATCTCGTCAAAACCCGAAGCCATAAAAATCCTTTTTTGCAACGAATCGACCGCCCATTGCTTGCTTCCCGAAGCAAAAACGTCCATTCGCTCGCCATAAATGGTCTGAGGGGGCAGCAAATAGGTCGTATCGGGGGGGGCTTGACCCATACAAACGGCTGATTGCCAGAAAAACAAGATGAAAAGACAACAGTATAAGCGTAGCAAATTGATCAAAAAGTTGAAAACAAGTGAATAAGTATAGATTGACAAATGGGTAACAGCGACTATTTAAATTTAGTTTCGAATGATGCCTTTAGTGAGTTTGAAACAACCCTTTTAATAAGAAGTTTGTTTGCGCCTATCCTCATTTAATCCGGCTTGTTTTTACGACCCTGCTTTTATGTTGGACGGTATGATTAAGTTCAGTTATCAAAACATATAGAAAGTGACCGTTAATATAATTTCAAAATATATTACCTAATTCCACTCTTCATTCATCATTCAGCCCACCTAATTTAGGAACTCTTCATTTTAAAATGCTATAAAAAGCCTTAAAAACAATGGATGAACATCTCAAATATCATCCATGACCTCTAAAGTCCAAATTTAAAATTTTAACCGAACTCCATAGCTACTACAGATCCAAGTTAAGGTTTTGTTTTATCTACGTAACTATTGCAGATCCAAATTAAGGTTTTGTTTTATCTCCGCAACTATTACAAACCCAAATTAAGGCTTTGTTTTATCTCCGTAACTATTACAGACCCAAATTAAGGCTTTGATTTAGCTCCGTAATTACTACAGACTTAAGTTAAGGCTTTAATTTATCTCCGTAATTACTACAGACTTAAGTTAAAGCTTTGTATTATCTCCGTAACTACTACAGACCCAAATTAAGGCTTTGATTTAGCTCCGTAGTTATTACAAACTAAAGCTAAAGTTTTGATTTTATTCCATAGTAACTATAGACTCAAGTTAAGAATTTGATTTTTCTCCGTAAACGCTATATACCAAAATTAATGTTTTTATTTATATCAGTGTCCGTCATAGACATATTATTAGTGGTGGGTCAATTCTTAATGGTTAATGGTTAGTGGTAAATGGTTAATTTCATAACTCATAACTCATAACTCATAACTCATAACTAAAAAAGTACGCCCGTAAAACAAAACACCCCCCCCTCCCACATTCCATTCAACATTATCCAATGTTCGGCTGTTGTGATTACCTTTACATCCATCCGCATTTCAGCAACTATTTCCATGAAACACCTACGCTACCTCAACCAATATTTCCTCCGATACCGCTTCCGCCTCCTGTTGGGCATCTTATTTGTGTTTTTATCCAACATCTTCGCCATCATTCCGCCCAAAATCATCCGTTACGCCTTCGATTTGGTCAAAGACAACATCGCCTATTACCATCTCTACAACGGTTTCGACCTGCAAACCCACTATTACAGCAGTTTTAGCAACGCAATCATCTTGTTTGGGGTCAGCATGTTGCTATTGGCACTCTTGCGCGGGGGATTTATGTATTTAATGCGTCAAACCATTATCGTCATGTCGCGGCTCATCGAATTCGACCTCCGAAACGACATGTACGCCCACTACCAACAGTTGAGCGCATCGTTTTACCGCCGCAACAGCACCGGCGACCTCATGTCGCGCATCACCGAAGACGTGAACCGCGTCCGTATGTACCTCGGTCCCGCCATCATGTATGCCGTCAATTTGGCGGTGCTCATTGTCATTGTTGTGGCAACGATGGTGCGGGTCAATGCGATGTTAACGTTTTACGTCCTGTTGCCCTTACCCGTGTTGGCCATCTCTATTTACTTGGTCAATTCTGTCATTCACAAAAGAAGCGAGCACATCCAACAACAACTTTCGCAGTTAACCGCCATAGCGCAAGAGTCTTTTTCGGGAATACGGGTCGCAAAAGCCTACGTTCAGGAAGCCACCACGTCCAAATACTTTGAACGCGAAAGCGAAAACTACAAACAAAAGTCCCTTCAACTCGCAAAAGTACAAGCCTTTTTCAGTCCGTTAATGATGTTGTTGGTCGGGCTTAGCACCATCATCACCATTTACATCGGCGGACGTGGAGTTATCAGCGGAACGATTACATCGGGTAACATTGCCGAGTTTGTGTTGTATGTCAACATGTTAATTTGGCCGGTTACGTCCGTAGGATGGGTGGCAGCATTAGTCCAACGTGCCGCTGCATCCCAAAAACGCATCAACGAGTTCATGCAAACCCCATCCGACATCGTTAATCCGCCAAATGCCGTGAGCAACACCCTGCAAGGCGATATAAAATTTGAAAAAGTAGGCTTCACCTATCCCGATACCGGCATTTGCGCCCTCGACAACCTATCTTTCCATCTGCAATCGGGGCAAAAAATGGCAATTGTAGGCAGAACCGGTTCAGGAAAAACCACCATAGCCGAGTTGATGCTCCGAAAATACGACGCAACCGATGGGAATATACTGATTGATGGGGTAAACATTCGGCAACTCGACCTCGCAAGTTTGCGCAACCAAATAGGATACGTTCCGCAGGATGTTTTTCTGTTTTCCGATTTGGTCAAAAACAATATCGCCTTTGGAAAAAACGCCGCCACCATCGAACAAATCAAACAAGCATCCCTCCAAGCTGCCGTTCTCAAAGACATCGAACAATTACCACACGGATTTGACACCATCGTGGGCGAGCGCGGCGTAACCCTGTCAGGCGGTCAAAAACAACGCATCTCTTTAGCGCGCGCCCTAATCAAAAATCCGCAGGTAGTTTTGTTCGACGACTGTTTATCGGCCGTAGATGCCGAAACCGAAGAAACCATTCTCCAACATCTCAACTCTTTCTTGTCCGACAAAACCGCCATCATCATCACCCATCGAATCTTTTCCCTAATGAGCTTCGACAAAATCCTTGTGCTCGACAACGGCCGCCTGGCCGAACAAGGAACCCACGATGAATTGTTGGCCTTACAAGGAATTTACCACCAATTGTACCAAGCGCAACAATTAGAAGGCAGAGAAGCGAACTAATTTGTTTCGATTCCGTATAAATCTTTGTAGAACGGCATCAATTTTTGCACACTACTAAGCAAGCTTTTGTCAAAGTTAAGCATTGCTATTTTTTTTGCAGATATTTGTAATCCGCATTACTTGTTTTTTTGCAGGCCTAATCGGGTAAAATTAGCGGTGAAACATACCGTTACCACGATTATCAAACAAAATTCAAAAGATTTATTAAAAACAACTCAATGTTCGATATTCTGCTGATTGAAGACAATCCGGGCGATATAAGATTAACACAAGAAGCATTGAAAGAAGGGGAAGTGCCACATTGTTTACATTTAGCAACCGATGGAGAAATCGCCCTAAAGTATTTGTTACGAGAAACGCCCCACGAAAATGCAGTACGCCCCGATTTAATATTGTTAGATTGGAATTTACCAAAGATAAACGGTAAAGAAGTGTTGAAAAAAATCAAATCCAACCCCGACCTAAGACAAATTCCCGTGTTGGTACTCACCACTTCCAATGCCGAAACCGATATTCAACAAGCCTATCAACACCACGCCAACTGTTTTATCACCAAACCCACAGATTTCGAGCAATTTTTAGAGGTCATTCACAGCATAAAAAGGTTTTGGCTGCACACTGTTAATCTACCGACACGAGAATGAAGTAGGCATAAGGCGTAAGGAGTAAGGCCGTAAGTTGTAAGTAGTAAATCAAAAGTCTAACTTCTGAAATCTTCAATCTAACGTCTTCAATCTAACGTCTAAAATCTTAAATCTAAAATCTAAAATCGTAAATTCCAAGGAATGTCTGAAAAGGTAAACATCTTGTTAGTAGAAGATAACCCCGGTGATGCGCGGTTAGTCCAGATTTATTTGCAAGAATCGACCACCTTAGAGTTCGATTTAACCCATGTCGTTCGTCTTTCCGATGCCATTGCTTTGAGCGCAAAAGGAGAACATTATGACGTGATTCTGCTAGACCTCTCCCTGCCCGACTCAAAGGGTTTTCAAACCCTGTTAACCGCCACCGCCGAGTTTCCTCCAAGTTCTTCCATCGTTGTACTGACGGGATTGAACGACGAAAGCTTGGGCATCAAAGCTGTTGAAGCGGGTGCGCAAGATTACCTCGTCAAAGGGCAAATAGACACAACATTACTCACCCGTTCCATCCTTCACGCCATTTTTCGCCGCAAAATGCAGTTGGAAGTAGAAACGACTGCCAAAAATTTAAAAATAAGCGAAGAAAGATTACTCCTCGCCCAGCGCATTGCCCATATTGGTAACTACGAATACCGCCTGCCCGAAAAAAATCTTTACGCATCGGAAGAAATTTATTCCATTCTCGAAACCAATTTCAACCAAACCGCCTTTTCGCACGAGCAATTTTACGCACTCATCAACACCCCCCCTCACCAACCTTCGGTAAAAGAACTGTATGACCAAATCATTCAGTCCAAAAAAGCGGGTTTTGACCTCGAACACCGGTTATTTATCAAAACAGAAGCCCATTACAAATACATTCGCAATCAGGGTCAAATAGAATACGATGCCGAAACCGGCAGTTTAGTCCGTGTTACCGGCACCATCCAAGACATCACCGCCTATAAACATGCGGAAGAGATGCTCAAACAAAGTCAGGAGCGGTACAAAATCGTTTTCGAGGAGTCGCAAGATGCGGTTTACATCACCACCCTCAATGGCGAGTTTGTAGAATTCAATCAAACCCTGCTCAACCTGCTGGGCAATACCCGAAACGAGTTATTATCAACCAATTTTAGCGCACTGTTTGCCCAACCCGCCCAATTGGCC
Source organism: uncultured Bacteroidota bacterium (assembly GCA_937907475.1). GTDB lineage: Bacteria > Bacteroidota > Bacteroidia > Chitinophagales > UBA2359 > UBA2359. The sequence continues at coordinate 11,320 of CALCIK010000225.1, forward strand.
ATCTTTGAAACCAAACTGTTCAGCGATAACGGCATAAAAGATTTTGAAGTAAAGTTCAAACGCGCCGATGGCAAGGTGATGGATTGCGCCATCACTTCCACCGTTTGGAAAACCTTGGAAGGCGAAATCATCGGTTATCACGGAATCATCCGCGACATCACGATTCTCAAACGAACACAAGAACTCATCAAAGCAAAAGAAATAGCCGAGCAATCGGCACATCTCAAAGAGCAGTTTCTTGCCAATATGAGCCACGAAATCAGAACGCCCATGAACGTTGTAGTCGGTATGGCGCATTTAATGGAAGCAACCGACCTCAATCACAAACAATATGAGTACGTCAATGCCCTAAAACTGTCGGCCGACAACCTGCTACGGCTCATTAACAACATTCTCGACTTCTCGAAAATAGAAGCCGGTAAAGTAGTCTTAGAAAAAAGGCCGTTCAACCTATACAATTTGGTCAACGACCTCGTTGCCACCTACAAATTTAAGGCGCAGGAAAACAACATCCATCTGTTTGCCGATATCCACCCCGATTTGCCTCAAATCGTCATAGGCGATTCGATGCGGTTATACCAAATCTTGAACAATTTATTGAGCAACGCCATCAAATATACCCATCAAGGCGAAATTGTATTAGCCGCCAAGTTGCTCAATCAAGGGGAAAGCACTCAGGAACTGGGTTTTTCGGTCAAAGACACCGGAATTGGCATCCCCAAAGACAAACAACAAGCCATTTTCGACAGTTTTACCCAAGCTGCCGATGATACCACCCGCCTTTACGGAGGCACAGGATTAGGGTTAACGATAGCCAAAAACTTAGTAGAACTATTTGGAGGAAACCTTTCCGTACAAAGTGAACAAGGTAATGGCACTATTTTTTCGTTCAATGTCTTTTTTGAAAACAACGCCGATGCGTTGACCTTAGCAGAACAAAACGAATCCCTGCAATTTGATAATCAAGTCATTTTCGCCCAACAGGAGTTTCGCTCGGTCCGTCTTTTTGCCGATGAAAATAGACAACCCAATGAAACCCATAGAGGTAAAAAGCCGGCTCTAAATAGGCAAGTAAACATCTTATTAGTCGAAGACCAACGCTTAAATCAAATTGTGGCATCTGAATTGTTGTCAAAATGGTCAGATAATATCGTCATAGAAATAGCCGGTAACGGTAAAGAAGCAGTAGAGATGGTCGAAAAAAAAGGGAATCATTACCATATTATACTGATGGATTTGTCCATGCCGGTCATGGATGGTTACGATGCAACCAAACTCATCAGAGAAACCCTCCCACAACCGGCATGTAATATCCCGATTGTTGCCATGACCGCCCATGCTTACAACACCAATGCCCAAAAATGTTTTGAAGTAGGCATGAACGAGTTTATTACCAAACCCATTCAACCCGATATTCTTTACTCCAAACTAAGCATCCTTTTGGGTTTGCAGGAAACAATCGAAACCGAAGCAACCGAAACCCAAGAAACCGAAATCGCCCCCAAAAACATGGAAAAAGCATCGCCAATTAACTTGGATTACCTCAAATCTTTATCCGGCGATGACCACGAAGTGTTGATTATCATGCTCGAAACCTTGACCGAAGATTTACCCAGCGAAGTTGAACTGCTTGTCAAAGCAAATGACGGTAAAGATTGGAAGGCATTAAAAAGTATCGCCCATAAATTCAAATCAACCTGCGCCTATATGGGTATGGATTCAATGGTAGAACTTGCCCGAAACATCGAAAACTCCCTTTGGGAAGGTAATGTCCCCGATATGCTCGATAATTGGGTAGCTATTTTGTCGCATAATTGTTTAGAAGCTCATACAAAACTGCTGTCAGTGCTAAAAAACCTCAAAGCCCAACATCACTTTGTCGAATAACCCATAGAAAATCGTTTATTTTTTCGCGCCCATAACTTTCCACCCTTATTTCCCGATACTCAAACACTTTTTTAAACTTACAATCAAGCAAAAATGAAAATCATAGTAGTTGACGACGACGTAATCATGCTCCAAGCCATCAAAACCATGCTCACCAAACATGGTTTCCAAGTATTTGCCACCACCGATGCCCAAGATGCTTTAGATGCTTTGGAAGATGAACATTTTGACCTCATCATTTCCGACATCATGATGCCCTATGTATCGGGCATTGAGTTGTTAAGCGGCATTAAAAAGGTAAAAAAAGATATGCCGATGATTATTATCTCGGCATTAGACCAACAAGAAATCATCCTCACCGCATTTGAAGAAGGGGCAGACGATTTCATCAAAAAACCCATCAACCTAAACGAGTTACAACTAAGGGTTAAACACGTTTTGAGTAAAAAGAAGGTAGAATAGATTTAGCCAATACCTGTTCAAAATCCCATGAACAGCCTAAACGCCAATCCGCAGTTGCATAAGTCCCAAGAAAAAAAGTAACAGTAGCCGTTCCCCTGTCAAAAGATTCGGGAAATACAAACTAAGGTTGCCGGAAACCTAATGCACGCTTCCGGTCAAAGTATAGATTGCTAAATAAGCAAGCGCACCGGCCAAATATCCTATAAAGGCAAAGAAAGTTACTTTTTTGGCGTACCAAAAGAAATCAATCTTTTCGATACCCATAATGGCAACCCCTGCCGCAGAACCGATAATCAGCAAACTTCCACCCGTTCCTGCACAATAAGCAATGAATTCCCAAATCTTGCTATCGGTCGGATATTGCTCTAAGGTGTACATTTTCATCGTAGCTGCAACCAAAGGCACATTATCAACCACAGATGAAAGTATTCCGATTAAAAAGACAATCACATCGAGGTTCCCTACGGTGTTGCTAAGGAAAACAGCAGCATGTTCCAATGCTCCGATAGCTCCTAAACAACCTACTGCTGAAAGAATACCAAAGAAAAATAAAATACTGGCGGTATCCACACGAGATAATGCGTGAATCGTAGAAAATTGATGCTTATCGTCTTGTGCTTTGTTTCGATGAAGCAATTCGGTGGTAAGCCACATAAGTCCTACACCAAAAAATATTCCCATAAAGGGAGGTAAATGGGTAATAGTTTTAAAAATGGGAACAAAAACTAAGGAGCCTAAACCCAACCACAAAATGAGTTTCCTTTCAAAAGATGAAGTAGAGTATTCTTTTTTTTCGGCTCGTTCTTCAACACTGCCTTTTAAGAAAAACATCTGAGCAAACAACGGCACCAACAAGCAAACTAAACTTGGTATAAAGAGTTGTTTGACAATACCCAATGCACTTATTCTTTCTCCAATCCAAAGCATCGTAGTCGTAACATCTCCAATAGGCGACCAAGCACCTCCGGCATTGGCAGCAATGACTACCATACTTGCAAAAATTAACCGGTCTTCTCTTTGGTGAATTAACTTGCGCAAAAGCGATGCCATGACGATAGCTGTTGTCAGGTTGTCTAATGCTGCAGACATGAAAAAGGTAATCATACCGATAATAAACAGTAACTTACGTTTATCCTTAGAGGTTATTTGGTTGGTAATGACAGTAAATCCTTCGTGCATATCTATTAGCTCAACAATAGTCATCGCTCCGAGCAAGAAGAATAAGATATTCATGATTTCGGGCAGCAACTCATTGAGTTTGTGCTGTGCTTCGTGATGGTCCGGTGCAAACATGGCATATACCGCCCAAGTAATGATGCCTAAAAGGATTGCCGATACTGCCTTGTCTATTTTTAGAGGGTGCTCTAAGGTAATAGCTAGATATCCGATTACAAAAATGATAATTATTAAAACCTCCATAGTGCGTAAATTATTTCCGATTAAATGGAAAGAGTTTAGAAGCGGCAAAGATAGAAATAAATCAACCCTTCGAGAAAATGATTGAACGATTGTTCTCGTTCCGACAAATAATTTAGAAACGAGTCCCAACTAAATCGAAGGACAACAAAACCGCTTTGTTTTAAACAACCTATGATGGAAGAAAAGAGAGGGAGAGCGTTCCGGTATATCTTTGTGGTTATTGATTTTTTCGAGTGTCATACACCAAAACTCTATTGCCCGATGTCCGAATCGCAAACCCATCGGGGAAAGTTTGTTTAAAAGTGCTGCGGTAAAAGGCATTTGAAACACGGCTCAAATCTTCGTGATTGACCATCGTGTTGTAAATAATTAACCCATCCGAACTTAACCGCCTTTTAAGATTTTCCAAAAAGGAAGCACTTCTGAACTTGGACGGCGTATTGGTATCTATAAAAACATCCACCGCTATCAGGTCGTACAATTCATTATCTTCGGCAACAAAGTCGAAAGCATCGGCACAATGAAAGGTGATATTTTCCAAAACTTCCGGTAAAACAAATTGCCTTGCAAGGTGAATAACCATTTCATCAATGTCCACCACCGTATATTGGGCATGTTGCCGGAAATGCTTTTGCAACATAAAAGGAATACTGCATAACCCCGACCCCAAAACCAGTACTTTGTTAAAAGGCCGCTCAGATACGTTCAGTTTTTTGAAAGGACTGTAAAAAGTATCGTACAAGTCTTCGTAAGAATAAGTAGAATTACCGGAATCCAAACGCAATCTCCCTCTACTAAGCCTTACTTCGAGAACAGGATTGAGTGGACTGCTCACTTTGGCAAGAAGTTGGGGAAATAAATAACTCAGTAAATAGGTAAAAGTAGAGACGGAAATAGACTTAGGAAGGTTTTGAGGCATAAATCGGGCAGTTCGGAAGTGCAATGATAGAAAAAAGACTTGCCAATGAGGTATTTTACCAACAAAAAAACAATGTAGTTGGTAAAATGGTGCTTAGAACGTATTTTTGCGGGCTGTTTAAAAGAAATTCATTTTATTTTATGTGTTGAAGTTGGTAAATGAATAAATATCGAAACCGCATTTTGGGTTTTTTTGATGCTTTTTACCTTCCTTTTCTTTTCATGCTATTTATATAACATCACAATATCGAGATTATGTCTGTTGTTTACCTTGTTCCTTTGGTCGCGCTGTTGGGATTTCTGTACATGTTTGTACGGGCATCTTGGATTAACAAACAATCCATCGGTACACCCGAAATGGAACGTATCAGTAAGTTAATTGCCAATGGTGCTATGTCTTTTTTAAAAGCAGAATACCGCGTATTGGCTATTTTTATAGTCATTACAACTGTCTTGCTTGGCGGGTTAAGTTTAACCGATGCCAATTCTTCTCCTTTAATCATGCTCGCTTTTGTAGTGGGAGCTGTTTTTTCGGGCACAGCCGGATTTATTGGTATGCGCGTTGCCACTCGCGCCAATGTTCGTACTGCCAACGCAGCACGCACCAGTTTATCTAAAGCATTAGACATTTCCTTTGCCGGTGGTACGGTCATGGGAACGGGTGTTGTTTCTTTAGGTCTTTTGGGTTTGAGCCTTTTATTCCTTTTATTCAATTACCTCTTTAATGTAAACGGCACCGATGCAGAAATGATGCGCGTACTCAATGTATTGACCGGATTTTCATTGGGTGCAGAGAGCATTGCTCTTTTTGCCCGTGTGGGCGGAGGGATTTATACCAAAGCAGCAGACGTAGGTGCTGACCTAGCCGGTAAAGTAGTTGCAGGAATACCCGAAGATGACCCTCGCAACCCTGCCGTTATCGCCGATAACGTGGGTGATAATGTGGGCGATGTGGCAGGAATGGGTGCCGACTTGTTTGGTTCTTATGTAAGCACTGTTTTGGCGACAATGGTATTGGGTGTTTTGGTAAAAGCCAATTCGGCCGACCAAAGTTTTGCTGCGGTTTACCTACCTTTAGCCATTGCTGCTATTGGAACAATATTTTCTATGATTGCCTTTTTTGCGGTTAAGGTAAAAGAAGGTGGCGATCCTCAGTCAGCATTAAACAGGGGCAATTTTCTAGCCATTGCTTTGACTGCAATCGCTTCTTATTTTGTTATCACCAACATCTTACCTGCCGATTGTCAAGAATTTAAAAAACTTCCCGATGGCACATTGTTGCTTATCAATAGTTTTCCGAGCATCAATATCTTTTTTAGTGTCTTGATAGGACTTGCTGTTGGCGGTTTAATCAGCGTTGTTACAGAGTTTTACTGTGCCATGGGTCGTCGTCCGGTATTGAGCATTGTAAAACAGTCTCTTTCCAGCCCTGCTACCAATATCATTGGTGGTCTTAGTGTGGGAATGGAATCCACCGCATTGCCTACCATTATTTTAGCTTCCGGTATCGTTGGTTCTTATGTAGTGGGCGGCTTGTTTGGTGTAGCAATGGCTGCTGCCGGTATGATGGCCACAACAGGAATACAATTAGCGATTGATGCTTTTGGTCCGATTGCCGATAACGCAGGCGGAATTGCCGAAATGAGCGGATTACCCAAAGAAGTTCGCAAAAACACCGATACTTTAGATGCAGTTGGCAATACGACTGCTGCTATTGGTAAAGGTTTCGCCATTGCTTCTGCTGCACTTACTGCACTTGCCTTGTTTGCAGCCTTTATGGAAATCACCCATCTCTCTTCGCTTGATATTGCAAACCCTCGCGTGTTGGGCGGTATGTTGATTGGAGGAATGATACCTTATTTGTTCTCTTCAATGGCCATTAGTTCAGTTGGTAGAGCCGCAAATGCGATGGTACAAGAGGTGAAACGGCAATTTGACGAAATAAAAGGGCTGTTACAAGGTAAAGAAGGCGTTTTTGCCGATTACGATACTTGTATTACCATCTCCACCAAAGCCGCTTTGAGAGAGATGATGGCACCCGGTTTGTTAGCTTTGTTAGCCCCAACGGTAGTAGGCTTCGCTTTTGGTCCTGCCGTATTAGGAGGTTTGTTGGCAGGCATCTTGGTTTCGGGTTTATTGTTAGCGATGTTCCAATCTAACGCCGGCGGTGCATGGGATAATGCAAAAAAATCTTTTGAAGCAGGTGTTGTTATTGATGGAACGACCCATTACAAAGGTGGTGATGTTCATAAAAACTCAATTGTTGGAGATACAGTGGGCGATCCGTTCAAAGACACGAGTGGCCCATCCATGAATATCCTGATTAAACTCTCCATGATTGTTGCCTTGATTATTGCACCCTATATCGCCAAAATCCACCCGGTTGATCATTCTCAAAACCTGCCAGGTAAACCCACAATTGAACAAGTGAAATAAGGGGAAACGGTAAAAACCTATTCATAAAACTAAAAATGCCCGGCAGAATGACTGTCGGGCATTTTTTTGTGCTATTGGTTTTTGCCTATGAAGGATATTCGAATGGAAGGTCAATGTTAAATTGTTCGTGCCAAGGAAGACCATGTTTGTTGAGCATGTCCATAAACGGGTCGGGGTTAAACTCCTCCACATTATACACACCCGGACGCATCCATTCACCTTTCAACATCATCATCGCCCCAATCATCGCAGGAACACCTGTTGTGTAAGAAACCGCCTGTGCTTGAACTTCTTTGAAAGATGCAGCGTGGCTGCAATTGTTGTAAACAAAGTAGGTAAGGTCTTTACCATCCTTTCCAAGACCTTTAATCTGGCATCCAATAGAGGTTTCGCCCGTATAATTCTCGCCAAGCGAGGAAGGTTCCGGTAAAACTGCTTTCAAAAATTCTAATGGCACAATGTCCATTCCATTGTATCGAATAGGTTTGATGCTTGTCATGCCCACATTTTGCAAAACTTGTAGGTGGGTAATGTATTGTTGACCAAAAGTCATCCAAAAACGGGCACGTTTTAGAGTTGGAAAGTTTTTGGTCAACGATTCCAATTCTTCGTGAAACAACAAATAAGACTCCCGTTCACCGATATTGGGGTATGGAATAGGTTGATGGATGGACATCGGGGGAATTTCTATCCATTCACCATTTTCAAAGTATTTACCGTTTTGGGTAATCTCGCGAATATTGATTTCGGGGTTAAAATTAGTGGCAAATGCTTTTCCGTGACTACCTGCATTGCAATCAACGATGTCTAAATAGTGCATTTCGCTGAAATGATGCTTAGCGGCATAAGCGGTAAACACGCCCGTAACACCGGGGTCAAACCCGCAACCCAATAAAGCCATGATACCACGCGCTTCAAAACGTTTTTTGTAAGCCCATTGCCAACTATATTCAAATTTGGCTTCCTCTTTCGGCTCATAATTGGCGGTATCTAAATAATGAACTCCCGTTTGAAGACAAGCATCCATAATAGGAAGGTCTTGATAAGGGAGGGCAACATTGATAACCAAATCGGGACGATAAGACTCAATCAGGGCAACCAATTGCGGCACATTATCGGCATCAACTTGAGCCGTTTTAACCCGATTTCCGCCAATTTCATTGGCAATCGCTTCGCATTTCGACAAAGTACGGCTGGCAAGCAGGATGTCGGTAAATATTTCCGGGTTCATGGCACATTTTTTAACCACGACATTCCCCACTCCGCCTGCACCTATGATTAACACTTTACCCATTAAATTAGAATTGTTTGATGGTGATGATGAATGTTGCAAAGATACAAAAAAAACAGGCTGAATAATGTCCCGTTTCTCGTTTTGGGAACTTAGGTACAATTATTGGGAAAGCTATCAGAACTTATGTATTTTGCACCCAACTATTTTGCACACCAATTATGTTGAATACGCAGCCACCTTTTATTGAAAAAACCGGTATAGATGGATTATTAGTCATCAACCCTCCTGTCTATTACGATAATCGTGGGTACTTTTTTGAAAGCCATAACCCTTTGCTTTTTGTCAGATACAACTTGTTCTATCATTTTATTCAAGACAACCAAGCTTATTCAAAGTATGGCGTGTTGAGGGGTTTGCATTACCAATTAAATCCTGTTGCACAGGCAAAACTTGTTCGGGTAATACAAGGTAAAGTGTATGATGTGGCGGTGGACCTTCGAGAAGGCTCACCCACATTTGGTAATTGGTTCGGCATCGAATTGTCGGCCGAAAACAAAAAACAATTGCTTATTCCTCGCGGTTTTGCGCATGGATATGTTGTTTTGAGTGAAACCGCCGAGTTCCTATACAAGTGCGATAATTATTACGAACCGTTACAAGAAGCCGGAATTTTGTTCAATGACCCTTTTTTGAATATTGATTGGCCAATTGATTCTTCTGAATTGGTCATTTCCGAAAAAGATAGAGGGTTACCCCTGTTTAAAGATGCTGTTTACAATTTCTCAATTCAAGATGAGAGTGCCTTCCTATATAGTGAAGAAGATTTTGAAGAATAATTTGGCAGTTTTTGCCTAACAAGCCCAACAAAACAAGCTTGTTATGAGGCTAGAAACACTTGTTATGAGGCTAGAAACACTTGTTATGGGGCAAAATTCGGGGTTTTTGTGCCGAATAATGGAAGGCAAACTAGTGTCCCTTTTTTATGATTATCTAAATTTTGATATTTTCAGATGGAAAACCTTGTGATTTTTTGAGCAGTAATTGTTGCTTGACGGTAATTTATGCTCTTTCGGAATTCGGGAATTTGCTTTCACCATTCTATTTCGACAATCACGACAGCATTGTAGGTTTGATTGTTTCTTATTGTTCATACGGTTAATGGGGTAAAATTAAACCATGCTTGGTGTATTTGGAGCCAAACTATCAAACAATCCTTGTTTATCGCTTTCCCCCATTCCGAATGACAATCGTAAATAAAAAAGTTTTCTCTATTTTTGCAAAAACATCATCAACATGAAATACTCACCCATCCATTCCGATTTATTTGTCCAAAATCGAAGCCGTTTGGTCAATATGATGAAACCCAACGCCATTGCTATCTTTTTGGCCAACGATGAAATGCCTCGCAGTGCCGACAGTCATCATAGTTTCCGCCAAAATGCCGATTTGTTTTACCTCACCGGCATAGATCAGGAGCAAACCATCTTGGTACTCTTTCCCGATCATCCCATTCCCGCCAATCGCGAGATGCTTTTTATCAGACGCACCAATGAAGTCATCGCCGTTTGGGAAGGCCATAAATACACAATGGATGAAGCCCAAACAACATCGGGCATTAGCAATATACATTGGGTCGATTCTTTCGAAAACATCCTTCCGCCGTTGATGTATCAGGCAAGTACCTGCTATCTTAACCTGAACGAACACAGCCGAATGTTTAACCACGTGCCCGACAAAGAAATGCGGTTTGCCCGCGACTTGCGGGAGTCTTTTCCACTTCATCAGTTTGAACGGGTTGCCCCGTTAATGCACTTTTTACGTGCCACCAAATCGGATATTGAATTGGAATTGATGCGAAAATCGGTAGAAATTACCGAAAAAGCCTTTCGGCGGGTACTTGCATTTGTAAAACCCGGCGTTTATGAATACGAAATCGAAGCAGAAATTCAACACGAATACCTCATCAATCGCGCAACGGGACCGGCATACCCTTCCATCATTGCAGCCGGTAAAAACTCGTGCGTGTTACATTATACCGATAACAATCAAACCTGTAAAGACGGCGATATTCTTCTCATGGATTTTGGTGCAGATTATGCCAATTACGCCGCCGACCTTACCCGAACGATTCCTGTTAATGGAAGGTTCAGCCCACGTCAATTAGCCGTTTATCGTGCCGTTTTGCGCACGCTAAACTTTGCAAAAACACTCTTAACACCCAATACACTTATTGAAGAATACCACAAAGAGGTCGGTAACTTCATGGAATCCGAATTGATACAATTGGGCTTGCTCCATGCAAAAGAAGTGGCTCGTCAAAATCCCGATAAACCGCTTTACAAAAAGTATTTCATGCACGGAACCTCCCATTTTTTGGGCATAGATGTTCACGATGTCGGTAACCGCTACCTTCCCCTGCGCGAAGGCATGGTGCTCACCTGCGAACCGGGCATTTATATTCCCGAAGAAGGCTTGGGCATCCGTTTGGAAAACGATATAATCGTTACCAACGGCGCACCCATAGACTTAATGGCCAATACCCCCATTGAACCGGAAGAAATCGAAGATTTGATGAACCGGTAATTGCCCCAAATACAACTTTTAATGAACCAAGTTCACCTTGCCCTCTTGCGAGGCATCAATGTTACCGGCTATAAAGTTATCAAAATGGCCGATTTAAAGGCGATGTTCACCGAACTTGGTCATCAAAACGTTACCACTTATATTCAAAGTGGGAATGTTGTATTTATACCGTCCACAAACGACGATGCCCCAACCATTTCACGGCAAATCGAGCAGGCTATTCAAGAACGCTATCAATTTGAGGTGTCGGTCTTGGTCTTATCGGCTCAAGAATTGCAAAAAGTAGTCGAAAACAACCCTTTCATCAGTCGGGAAAACATCGAAATAGAAAAACTATACGTTACTTTTTTGGCGAAAACTCCCGAACCTGCTCAAGTCGCTGTATTAAACGAAGTCCATTTCCCTCACGAAGAGTTCGTTCTCAAAGAGAATGCCCTGTATATCCATTGCACAAATGGATACGGCAACACAAAACTCACCAATTTGCTATTTGAAAAGAAACTTAAAACCACCGCCACCACTAGAAATTGGAAAACGGTTAATAAGTTGTTGGAAATGATGGGGTAAAACCTTTGCGTATTTTAGGGAAAAGCAAAAACTACGGTAAAAATGGTCATTCCCAAAAATAACGTGAGCCCAACAACAACTATCTCAAGACCATTTCAGGAGTATCGTCATCGGCACTCAGTTTACCGGCCGTTTTTTCTCTAATTTCAGCCACCGAAACACCAGGAGCGCGCTCAATCAACCGAAAACCGCCGCCATTTGGAAGAACATCAAACACGCCAAGGTCGCTGACGATGCGTTTTACACAAGCAATGCCGGTGATCGGCAGAGAACATTCAGGTAACAGCTTGCTTTCTCCGCTTTTGCTCGTGTGCATCATCGCAACAATAATGTTTTCGGCACCGGCTACCAAATCCATCGCCCCGCCCATACCTTTTACCATCTTTCCGGGGATTTTCCAATTGGCAATATCGCCGTTTTCCGAAACTTCCATCGCTCCCAATACGGTTAAATCCACATGCCCACCCCTTATCATGGCAAAACTCGTGGCAGAATCAAAAAAACTACTGCCGGGCAAGGTCGTTACGGTTTGTTTACCCGCATTAATCAAATCGGCATCCACTTCTTCCTCCGTTGGAAAAGGTCCCATGCCCAACATCCCATTTTCCGACTGCAAAATCACTGTAATCCCTTCGGGAATATAGTTTGCCACCAATGTCGGAATACCAATTCCCAAGTTGACATAAAAACCATCTTGCAGTTCTTGAGCAATGCGCTGCGCAATTCCATATTTATCGAGTGCCATAGTATTGTTTTCTTTCGTGCTAAGGTAAAGAAAATTCGTGCAACGACCTTCATTGGAGCATTTTTTTTCAAACCCATTCCTTTTCACCCATAAAAAAGGCAGAAGATTTCCTGCAAAACAGCTTTCACACCTTGTTATATACTAGGTATGGAGGTAAATCTCCAAACCCGAAACAGGAACAAGCCGATAATGGTATTAAATACGATAAACATGACCATGTATTCGATTTTCCCAATCCATAGAGTGCTTACTTTTCCCACAATGGACGTTGAGTTTCAATATTAGAGCCAAAATGCCAAAGAAAACGTACTTTTACACAACCATAATTTGAACCACTTCAACATCATCCGATGAAATATCCACGTCTTATCCTCCACCCACATAAAACCGCCTCGCTTGAAAGACAACACCCTTGGGTTTTTTCGGGTGCCATTTCCAAAGTTGAGGGAAAACTTGCCGATGGCGATATTGTTGAACTTTATTCGTCAAGAGGTCAATACTTAGCCACTGCTCATTACCAATCGGCAGGCAGTATTTCGGCCAGAGTACTCACATTTGAGCAAACCGATATTGATTTTGACTTTTGGGTAAACAAAATAACCGATGCTTATGCACTAAGGCGTGCCTTGGGCATTAATACCAAGCCCGAAACCAATGCCTATCGCTTAGTGAATGCAGAAGGTGACGGCATACCTGGTTTAATAGCCGACTTTTACAACGGAACTTTGGTGATTCAAGCCCACAACGGGGGCATTTACCGATGCCTTCCCGACATAGTTCAGGCATTCCAACAAGTATTGGGTAAAGAACTGAAGTCCGTTTACAGCAAAAGTACCGAAACACTTCCATCGGCCTTAAATATTCCGGATGCCAGCGGTCATCTTTGGGGAGAAACCAAGACAGGAGAGGTCATTACCGAAAATGGAAGCGATTTTTGGGTTGATTGGCAGAGTGGACAGAAAACGGGTTTCTTTCTCGACCAAAGAGAAAACCGTTTGCAGTTAGCCCATTGGGCAAACGGCAAAAAAGTTCTGAATGCTTTTTGTTATTCAGGGGGATTTTCGGTCTATGCACTTCGGGCAGGCGCAAGTTTAGTTCATTCGGTCGATTCATCTGCCAAAGCTATTGAATGGACAGAAAGAAACATTGGGTTAAACGGCGATTTCCGAGGCGAACATCAATCTTTTACCGCCGATGTCATGCCTTTTTTACAAGAATCCACCCAAAGCTACAATCTTATTATCTTAGATCCGCCGGCTTTTGCCAAAACCATCAAAACCAAACACCACGCCGTGCAAGGTTACAAAAGGTTAAACGCCAAAGCAATGAAAATGATAGAAAGAGGAGGGTTGCTCCTCACATTTTCTTGTTCGGCGGTGATAGATTCGGCACTGTTTTACGATACGATAAGAGCAGCCGCCATCGAATCGGGTCGAAAAATAAGATTGGTCAAACGCCTTTCGCAAGCCCCCGATCATCCTATCAACATCTATCACCCCGAAGGCGAGTACCTTAAAGGGGTTTGCCTGCAAGTAGAGTAAGAAACAAACCAATCAAAAGATTTACCGAAGTCGTTGGTATTCTCTTGGGTCAAATGCTTGTCGAACACCCTCGCCGATGAATGTAACGGTGGTCAAGGTTAAGAAAATAACCACCAATGGCGTAACAATCAACCAAGGTTTCTCAATGTTTTGCGACCCTTGTTGAATCAACTCGCCCCAGCTAGGTGTGGGAACAGGTAACCCAAATCCCAAAAAGTCGAGTGAAACAAGAGCGGAGATATTACCAATGATGGAAAAAGGAGCAAAGGTAATAACTGCGGTAAAAGCGTTGGGTAAAATATGTTTGAACATGATTTTGAAATCATTTTGCCCCATTGCGGTCGCTGCCGACACATAATCCCTGTTTTTTTCGCGCAAAAACTCCCCTCTAACGTAATAGGTAATTCCAATCCATCCCCCAAAAACCACCAACATAAACACCAAAAGTATAAAAGAAGGTTCTAGAAATTTTACCAAGATAATCATCATAAATAAGAAGGGAATCAAACTAAACACTTCTATCAGACGAAGACCGAAAATATCAATCCTCCCTCCGTAAAAGCCCAAGGCTCCGCCAATAAGAATCCCAAGAAAATAGGAAAGCAGCGTTACCATGAGGGCAAAGGAGATAGAAATCTGAAATCCATAAGCAAGTCTGGCTAAAATATCTCGTCCTTGCGAGTCAGTACCTAAAAAGTGCAGTTTATCGGGTGCCGTGGGCGGGTTTGTGGTTAATTCGTCCAAAGGTGTTTCCAACGGGCCATAAGGGTATAGAGTCATCATCACCCAGTTGCCCTTTCCTTCTGCGGAAAACTTTTGTTTCAGTTTTCGAAAGGTAGGAGGGCTGTTGGTTTCTTCACCAAATTCAGTACCGCTGTAATATCTGGGCTTGGGTGTTATCGGTTCCAACCAATTGCTGACCGCAGGGAAATAATATGACCCGTTATATTTAACCACCAATGCTTGGTTGCTGATAAACAAAGGATTGAAAAAGGAAATGACATACAAAACGCCCAAAATTACGAGTGAGTAGTAGGCGCGTTTAATTTTCTTAAAATTGCGCATCCTTTTTTGCATCACCGATTCGGATTGGGGCACAGTGTTTTTCTTTTTATTCCACCACATATTGAATAGGAGTTCTTTTAGTTTAATGATACCTTTAATCGAATTTAATACGCGGGTCAATCAATACATAAAGCAAGTCGGATAACAAATTACCCAACAACAAAATGATGATACTAATAACCAAGAAACCAAGAAAAACGGGGTAATCCACATTTACTACCGACTTAAAGGAAAGCAATCCGATACCGTCAATATTAAACACCAACTCGATCAGGTACGAACCGGCAAGAAAGATACCAATCACGTGCCCCAAACCGGTAGCAATTGGAATTAGTGAGTTTCGGACGGCATGTTTAAAGATTACCGTTTTCTCATCCAACCCTTTTGCAAAAGCAGTTCGAACATAATCTTGGCTAAGGTTTTCCAAGAGCGAGTTTTTCATAAGTAATGTCAGCGTAGCGAAAGCACCAATCATGTAGCAAATAACCGGTAAAGCCGTATGGTGCAATTGATCTAAAATTTTGCCAAAAGCACTCAACTGTTCCCAATCCGGTGAGCGAAATCCTCCCAATGGAAACCAGCTAAAATAACGACCACTTGCGAAAAAGGAAAGCAATAACACACCCAAAGCATAACCAGGTGTGGCATAACCCGCAAAAATCAGCGCACTCGAAGCAAAATCGAAAGGGGTATTATGTTTAACCGCTTTTAAGATGCCTAAAGGAATACAAACCAAATAAGCCAAAATAAAACCGATGATGCCAAAGTAAGCGGAAATATAAAGCCGCTCGCCAATTAACTCCAACACCGGACGATTATAAATATAAGACCGTCCAAAGTCGCCGGTAAAAATCCCGCTGAAAGCAGTTTGAACCATTCTGATTTTACCGTCAGCCTTGTTTTCCTTTATTTTCCATTCGGTCGAAGGCATCCAGTTGGTAATGGCATTGCAATCAGGTAATTCGGCGTATTCGTCAGAAAATTTAAAATCAGAACCTACCCCGCTTTTAAACATCACCATTTCACTGCCTTGTTTTTCTAGTTTAATCCAGCGTTGGATGGCAAAAGTTCTGCCATCATGTTTTACATAACGAATATCTTCTCGGAAGCAGTCGCCTGCTGCTTTGATTTCGCTTTTGGTTTCGCGGGGGTAAAAACCAAGCCAAAGAAAATATCTCGTTAAAAAAGGTTTGTCTAAGCCATACTGCCTGCGGAGTTGTTCAATAACTTCGGGAGTGAGCGTATTTTTCTGTACGACTTGACCTCCTCTGCCGCCTTCGCTTGCTTTGGCTTCCAATTGCATAATTGCTCGCTCTAAAGGCCCGCCCGGAACTAAGTTGAGAATGGCAAAAACCAAAAACGTTGCCCCAAAAAAGGTGGGAAGCATGAGCAGCAAACGTTTGAGTATGTATTTAAACATGGAAGTTTGATTGATTTTGTGGAATTGGATGATGACAAACTCTCAATGAAGGAAATACCCTTTCGGGTAATTACCGATTAGGGTATTTCCTTATCCAGTGACACTATTTTATTCTCCTTTAGTTTTCCAGTAATCTATTTCTGCCGGAGCTTTTTGCATGGTCATTTTTTTATCCTTTTTAGCTTGTTCCACTTTTTGTGCTAATTCGGGTTCTTCCCACCAAAGGCTAAACACATCACCATAATCACCGGCGTAGGTGAGTGCTTGTTCGGGCATTCCAAACTTGTTCCAATACAAAAGACGCAAAGTGGAAGGAGAAGCCCAACCCCATACCCAATGTTTTTTAGCAACAGCAATGCCGTCTATTTCTTGTACGTATTTAATGCGTTCTTTGGTGTCATAGCTTTTATCATACAAGTCGCAGAGTTCGTCAATACGAGGGTCAGCAATTCCGGTGATATTGGTGTTGTTAGGCACTTTTGCCAAGCGGGAGTGCATACTGCTTTCGGGATTCGGGAAAAACAATCCGGTATAGTTCTGGAAAGCAATGGTATAATCTTTACCCTGTACTTTTTTAAATCGCTCGTTAGGATCCACGTTGTTAAACTTTAGGTCTATCCCGTTATTTACTAAAGATTGTTGATAGGGCACAAAAATACGCTCGGTTGATTTATCCGACATCAATTCTAATGTAAAAGGTTTGCCGTTTTTGGTCAGCCATTTCTCGCCGGGTTTCTTAGTATATCCCGCTTGTTTGAGCAGATCTAAGGCTTTGTTTACATTGTATTCCGGTTTCGGGTTATTGGGATTGGCATAAGGAGTGCCGTAATAATAAGAATTGATACGCACGTATTCGCCAAAGAACAATTTATCGTTCAATTCATCAAAATTAAACAGCAAACTCATCGCTTCGCGTACTTTTATATCGTCAAAAGGTGCTCTTGCGCTATTGAGTGCAAAACCGGACGTGCCTTTGGGATTGCGATTGTAAATCTTTTGACGGGCAATAGCACCACGTGCTATATCGGGTTGTTTAGATTCTATCAGTTCTTCTGCCCACCATTGCGCGCGGGGAACAATATACCAATCAACTTCGCCTGCTAATAATTTATCTTTCATTAACTCATCGGTACGAACAACGACAAAGGTAATGGCATCGAAGTTGTAAAGTCCTTTTGAAGTTTCGTTATTAGCTGCCCAATAATTACTGCGGCGTTTTAAGGTAAGTCGCTCGCCTTGTCTGGTTGCAGCTTTATCTAATTCATAAGGGCCACTTCCGGGCATGAAATCGAATTGATACTTGGTTATATAACCGGCACCATTGGTTTTTGAAAGGTGCGAGGCAGGATAAATTTTAGTGGAAACGGCGAAATACAAGAAACTGCGCCAGTTCTCTTTTTTACATTTTACGCTTACAATGTATTTGCTCTCGGCTTTAGGTTCTTCGTAAGTATCGGTATAAAGGTTATTGGTAAAAGGATCTTTTAATCCTTCGTCAATAAGGAGTTTGTAAGTAGCAATTATATCGGCAGAAGTTACAGGAGTACCATCGCTCCATCGTGCATTGGGATCAATTCTAAAACGATAGGTTTTTTTGTCTTCAGATATACTCCAATGTGTAGCCAATCCGGGAGAATAGTCTAATGTTTCAGCATCAAACCCCAACAAAGGCTCAAAAATAAGTCCGTTAATAAGCGATACAACTTGGATGTTTGCATTTTCTCCCACATCACAAAATGTTGCAGGGTATTCTTGTATAGACATAGATAATGAACCGCCTTTTTTAGCATTCGGACTTCCGGGCGATTTGTATTCTTTGTTGGTAACGAAGCCGAGAGAATCGGCAATGTCAATAAATCCTTTACCGCCATCAACTGCCGAAACATTGGGGTCTGCACCCTCAGCATCTTCGATTTTAGCAACATCGGTAACAGTTAACTTTTGTTCTCCGCTGCTATCAGACTTGCAGCCAATAACAAATAGAAAAAAAAACAAAAAAAGAGTCGCTACAATTGGCATTAGTTTTTTCATGTGATATCTACAGTTGAAAAGTTTAAAATAGTTATTTGGTAATTTGTTGGTACATGGGGGGTAAAGATAAATAGTTTTGTTTGTTTCAAAACTATTTTTGTTGAAACGTTCCAAAAGTTATCCAAATCTTGTGCGATTTTTACCAATATCAATAATAGCGAAAACAAAGAGCAGATGTGTAAGTTAAAATTCTTGTTAGAGCGAAGTGTTGTATCAAATTCCGATTTTAATACTCAACCATAAATTGTTGTGTAGAAACACCTCTTGGTTTACAATGACCACTTCGCACAATTGTTTAGAAACACTTTGGTAAATAATCAAGGCATGTTAAGAAATATCATTGTTTTGTTAAAAAAGCATGAATTGATGTTAATAATTGAGAAGAAAGATGGAAAAACAAATTTTTATTGTGATTTTTGCATTGCCGAGATAAATGTCTGCATTGTAATCTATTTAATCACTACATTTCAATCTAACTAAAACGTATGGAGTATCTACTTCGCAAACTTTTATTTACCTTTTTAATCTTGTTTTCTGCTACTGCTCTACTACTGATAACACCTACAACCGCCAATTTAGCCAACCGAAATGCTAATGGTGCTCCATCTTCAAGCGAAAGTGCTTATAATAATTACGACAACCACATTAAAAACCTCTATCAAGAATGTTCTTTAGCTGCCAAAGAGTTAAGCTATAATACATTTAAACTTGCGATGACAGGTTTTTACAATCTTAAAAAAGAAGGTCATTTAGGTGCAAACAAATCTCACCTTGCAATCATTGATTTTACAAAACCTTCAAACGAAAAACGGTTATTTATTTTAGATGTTGACAATCGAAAATTAGCTTTCAACACTTATGTTGCTCACGGAAAGAACAGTGGGCTGGTGTATGCCGAGCGTTTTTCAAACTCTCACGAATCTTTACAAAGCAGCCTCGGTTTTTACAAAACAGATGAAACCTATATCGGACAACATGGCTATTCACTTCGATTAGATGGTTTGGATAGAGGCTACAATGAAAATGCTCGTTCCAGAGCAATCGTCATGCACGGGGCTTCTTATGTCGGTGAATCTTTTGTCAAACAACATGGCAGAACGGGCTTGAGTTGGGGATGCCCAGCTGTTTCTGATGAGGAGAGTCAGGAAATTATTGACTACTTAAAATCAGGCAACTGTATGTTTATTTACGGCAATAATATTGACTATTTAAATAGTTCAAAGTATTTAAACTTCAACTCCGCAGTTGATTTCTTTGCAAAAGCAAACTAATAGCCCCTTTATTTGATGACTAACGCGATACAATCGGAGTTTTAAGAAAGTCTAATCGTGCCGGGTATTGTTTGTTTCCATCAACCTCAATACTTTTTCTAAATCTTCCGGCGTATCTATCGCTATGTTCTTGTAATTTGTTAAGTGGGTATATATAGTATATCCATTTTCTAACCAACGCAACTGTTCTAATTTTTCAGCCAACTCTAGTGAAGACGGAGGAAGTTGAACCAATGATTTCAAAACGGAAGTTCTAAAGCCATACATCCCCACATGGCTATAAAAAGAGTGCAAATCAAACCACTTGTCAGGTGATACGTCTCGAAGAAATGGTATTGTTTGTCTGCTAAAGTAAAGTGCTTGGTTTTGTTTATTGATGATTACTTTGGGAAGGTTTGGGTCAAATAAATCAGAAGCGGAGGTTATCTTTTTTACTAAAGTGCCGATTTGAATTTGAGGATTGGTGAACAGTTCGGCTAATTCATCAATTTGCTCCGGGTGAATTAAAGGCTCATCACCTTGTATGTTGATGACCACATTAGCTTGCGATTGGTTAATCTTGATGGCTTCAGCGCAACGGTCGGTTCCGCTTTGATGGTTGGAAGAAGTCATCACCACCTTTCCTCCAAACTGTTGAACATGGTCAAAAATTCGGGTATCGTCTGTGGCAATCCAAACCTCCGATAACAAATTAGCCCGCTTTGCGTTTTCATAAACCCTTTGCACCATAGTTTTACCGGCAATATCACATAAGGGTTTGCCTTCAAAACGAGTTGAAGCATAACGAGTAGGGATAATTCCGATGATTTGCATAGGTTTTGTTTGCGTTGTTCCTTAAAATTGTTCCATAAACTTTTCGATACTTTTTAAACTCCGGCCTACAATCATGAAAAAACACTATCTTCTTTGTTTACTGACCGCGTGGGTACTTACTTCATCTATTAAAGCTCAAACATCCGACCCTTGTAATACTATGTCGAGTGTGGATGAAATTGTAGCGTGTGCTGTCTTACAATTTACCGAAGCAACTATCTATATGGATAGCATTTACCAACTACAAATCAGCAAAGCAAGCCCTGACTATCAACTGATAATTCGTGAAAACCACAATTTATGGAAGATATTTGCTGAAAGCACTTGCTCTTGCGAAACTTACCCATATTCCGAAACGACATTGGCTACTTTAACTCAATATCAATGTTTGACAAGAGTAACAAATGAATATGTAAATCATTTGAAGTTGTTGCAGGTTGGCAATATGTCTCAAGTACCTTAACCTTTTGTATTAATTTAGTAATGGATTTTCGGGAAAATTTGACATGATTTTGTAGTCCCCGCCCATATCTGATAGTACTTTACGCCAAACTACATCCGGTTTATCCGTAAAGATGTATTCCGCCATGCAATCGGCTACTATCCATGAATTAGTTTTCATTTCGTCTTCCAATTGACCGGCATCCCAACCCGAGTAGCCTACAAAAAACCGGATTTTGTCATTGTCAATTTGTTTGGTATTGATTAGGCTGTAAAGTATATCAAAATCTCCCCCCCAATACAAATCTTCGGTCAGTTTTACCGAGTTTGGAAGTAATTCGCCATAACTGTGGAGGTAATGAAGTGTGTTGGGTTCTACCGGCCCTCCATAATAAAGCTTCGCATTAAAGGAATCGAACTCCGGAATCGCATCTCCTAAGTGGTGCGGAATTTCTTTGTTCAACACAAATCCGAAAGAACCTTCTTTTTTGTTATGAGCGCATAACAAGATGACTGTTCTTTTAAAATTTTCGTCTGCCATAAATGGCTCGGCAATTAACAATTTCCCTTTGGCCGGTTTACTACTCACGTTTTTACAGTTTTAAATCGTTCATTCACTCACTAAAGTGCTGCAAGTTTAGCAATTTGTCATCAATCTTTTAATACGTGTTTCGAAAAAAACCTGAAATCTTTAGGGCAGATGTTCCTTTCAGTACAATATCATATCGAATTGGTGGCGATATTTACGAGATAAGGGGTGATCGAGTCCCAATAATCTGAATATTGCGATGACGCTTTTTCGTGCAAGTCCTTGACTGAAGTTTTTATCTATTGCGACCGACTCTATCAATTCTGATAAAGCAAGTTCCAAATTATCTTCCAAAATAGCTTGTTTGGCTGCAATGATATGTTGTTCTGAAGTGCTTGGGTTATCCGATTCGGTGAATTGGATGAAGGCTGCAATATTTCGTATGTCTTCTGCTTTTTCATGTTCTTTATCAAACTCTCCAATATCTTTTACTAACGCCACCGATTGTTGGGGTTGTGTCCAAACTTTTTTTTCTGCTAGGGTTAAAAGTGCAGGGGTAAATTTGGGATTTTGTTGAACAAACGCTTCCAATTCAGTTAATGCGCTCGCTACTTCATTTGGGTTTTTAAAGCGTTCAACAATTACCTCTAAAGTTTCTTGTCGGTTATCGGGCAGATTATTGGAAAGCCATTTTTCAACTTGATGTTTGGGTAAAGCCCCAACAAATTCTGCCTTTACCTCCCCTTTGTAAATCATTTTAATAGCAGGAATACCCCTTACATCATATTGCAAGGCAATTTCCGGATGATCATCGGTATTGATTTTTACCAATTTCCAAGAATCATTGGCTTCTTTTGCCAAATCATCTAAAATTGGACCTATAAATCTACATGGACCGCACCAAGGTGCCCAAAAATCAATGACAACAGGATGATGATAGCTGTTATCCAGTACTTCCGATTTAAAATTGAACGTGTTCATGGAATTGTTTTTGTTTTCTATACCAAATATAAGGCGTTTTTTTCGGTTTTCGAACAAGTTTTCTTGGGATTGGAGGGGAAAACGAAAATAAAAACACTTTTTACGAAACCCGTTTAAACCGAACCCCTTAATTACTATCTATTAAGGCAAAACGTACAAACATGAAAAACATACTCCTTTTCGCATTTTGCATTTTAGTATCCGGTTTAGTGATGAATGTTCAGGCTCAACGCACTCCTGTTCCTGCTACTAACGGTGGAAACAAAACAAATACCGGTACGACTGCCCAAAAAACTCCCGCAACAAAAACGACTACTAATAAAGGTGTTACAGGAAATAGCACTATTCCTAAAAAAATGCCGCAAATTCCTACAAAAACATCTTCGACAGCTATAGGCGTTCGTTTGGGTGGTGGTACAATGGGTGGGGAATTGGGTCTCAGCCTTCAACAAAGGTTGAATAAAAACAACTACTTAGAAGCTATCGTTGGACTCAACAAATATGATTACCGATTAACCGGTTTTTACCAATATCACTATCCTCTTGCTATCAAAGGACTTAACATTTACGGTGGCGTTGGTGCGCATGTGGGTAAAACTCGAAGTGGCGGCATTGCCGATATTATTGACATCATCAATGGTAATGTTCCCGATGTAAGCGGACCCGGCGTATTTACCGGAGTAGATGCTATCGGTGGGTTACTTTACAAAGTTCCGAATATGCCAATCAATCTATCCTTAGATGTTAAACCTGCTTACTCCTTTAACAATCACCCCAAACCTTTTGAAATTGGTGCAGGACTTACAGTTCGTTGGACATTTGGTTCAGGAGGCGGTGGCGGAAACGGTTCGGGTAATGGAAACGGCACCGGCAACGGTACAAACGGCGGAAACGGTAGCGGCGGCGGTAATGGAACCGGTAACAATACCGGAAATCAAAGCAAAGACGGTAAAGTAAAACCATATCCGGGCGGAAACACCAACAACGGCACCAATACAAACACCACTCCGACCAATAACACCAATAACGGTGGCGGCGGACGAGGTAATACGACTAACCCAACCAATAATACCAATAATAACAATGGTGGAAGCGGCGGCGGAAGCGGTAACGGCGGCGGCGGCGGAAATAGCAACGGCGAAACTTATGATGGCGGCGGACAACCTTAACCGTTTCCACACATTGAAAGACAGAAAGCAATCACCTCAACCATATTCTTCCAAATTTAAACCTTTTCAAAGCCAAACGAGAACGATAAAAACCTATGAAAACCAAATAGAAAGACCTCAAACAACCTAAAGCTTACGTCTCCTTCCTTTTCCGGTTGGAGACGTTTTTTTTTGTGGCTCAAAAGTTGGTGCATTTTGTTTTGTTTCAATCGGCTATTTTGTTTTACTTTGGCCGCTATGAGCGGAAAAAACATTGTTATCGTGGGTTCGGGTATTGCAGGATTGGCTTGTGCCGTTAGATTGGCCAAAAAAGGGCATCGGGTAACCGTATTTGAATCAAATTCTTATCCCGGAGGTAAACTAACGGCTTTTGAACAAGACGGTTATAGATTTGATGCCGGTCCTTCGTTGTTTACCCAGCCTTTTTTGATGGATGAATTGTTGAACCTTACCGGAAAAAACTCGATCGATTACTTTGCTTATTCTCGTTTGCCGATTGTTTGTAAATATTTTTACGAAGACGGTACGATAATCAATGCTTTTGCCGATGTTGCAAAGTTTTCGGTGGAGGTTTACCGCAAAACAGGGGTTCCGCCCGAAAAAGTTTACCAACATCTTCAGAAAAGTGCCAAACTTTACCACTTGACGGCTAAGGTTTTTTTGGAAAATTCCCTGCACAAACTGAAAACTTATTTACTCCCCGATACACTTACCGCTATTCCGCAGTTGTATCAACTGAATATGTTTACCACTATGCACGGGGCGAATGTGAAACGGTTTAAACATCCCAAAGTCGTTCAATTGTTTGACCGTTTTGCTACTTACAATGGCTCTAATCCTTATGTTGCGCCGGCTACATTGAATATCATCCCTCATTTAGAGCATAATATCGGGGCTTATTTTCCGGTTGGGGGGATGCACAGTATTACCCAAACCCTTTACCGTTTGGCACAGGAAGAAGGCGTTGTTTTTCATTTTAATACGCCTGTTCAAAACATTGTAGTGGAGGAAAAAACGGTTTCGGGTGTTTTGGTTAACGATGGATATTTACCGTTTGACCTCGTGGTTAGTAATGCCGATGTTTGGCATACTTATCGGCGGCTTTTACCAAACCAAAAACCGCCGGAACGAACCTTGAACCGTCCCAAATCAAGCTCGGCCATCATCTTTTATTGGGGAATCTCGCATACTTTTCCTCAACTTGATTTACATAACATCTTCTTTAGCAAAGATTATCAAGCGGAATTTCGGCATATTGATAACTTGAAAGAGCTTTACCATGATCCAACCGTGTATGTAAACATCAGTTCTAAATATTGCCCGGAGGATGCGCCTGTAGGAGGGGAAAACTGGTTTGTGATGATAAACGTTTCGCCCAATACCGGTCAGGATTGGGATGGTTTGATTGAAAAAGCGCGCGCTTTTGTTTTATCTAAACTGAATCGTCTATTGAAATGCAATTTATCAGAACTGATTGCGACCGAAGCTATCTTGGATCCGCGCAGCATTGAGAGCAAAACCTCGTCCCATCAAGGGGCTTTGTATGGAAGCAACTCGAATAGTATTTGGTCTGCTTTTCTTCGGCATTCCAATTTCTCTTCCGACATTCGGAATCTTTACTTTTGCGGGGGAAGTGTTCACCCGGGCGGCGGTATTCCTTTATGTTTACAATCGGCAAAGATTGTGGCCGAATTGATTGGTCGTTGACGGGGGGGTTATTCCCCGTTTTTTAATAACGCACTTGATTTACCCCAATTCTTGTGCTGTTTCCGCGATATAAATCGAAATCGGCGGTGTTGACCACGCCATCGAAATTCAAATCACCATCGTTATATTGTCCCGTTGAACCTACTTGGGGATAATAGTAATTGAAATCGTGGACGGTTACGACGCCATCGCCATCGAAATCGCCTGCACAGAGGGCGAATTTACCAATTCCAACCTGTACCAACTGTCGAACGTTGAACACTGCGGCTTCTGACGTGCTGAAATCGTAAGGACTGGCGTTGGGAAGTTGAATGGTGGCGGAACTTAGGATGGAAACGTGGTTTCTGTGTTGTAACGACACATAATAATTACCTCCGGGCGCAATTCCACTCACGGTAACACCGGTGGAACTGCCTACGGCATCGCGAATCGTTCCGTTTTGGAGGATAACTGCGGCTTTTTCGGCCAAAACCAAATCGGGATTTGAGCCATTCCTGACTTGAACCAACACCCAATCTACTGTATTACTTGGTAATTGACCGATATTGGTCGCTACTTCGTTGCCGGTGTAGTTCCAAGGGTTGCGATTGAAGGTTTGAGCCAATGGAATGGTGGCGGAAGTGGTTAAATTGTTCGACATCGTGTTTGTCAGCGCATTGAACGGGCCTTGTAAAAGAGCTTTTACCTTTACTTCTACCGTAGGTACAAAATTTCCTTGAACGGAAATGTTGTCTAAATACAAGTTATTACCGTGTCCGTTGACATTGACGAAGTTAATGCGCACGACTTGACCATCGTAGGCGGAAAGATCGACTGTTTCGTTGCGCCATTGAGCACATCCCGATGGGGTGAATGCTGAAGTGGTGGCGTTTGCAGTTGCTAATGTGGTTCCTGCCTTGTTATAGACTTCCGTACCGTTTGCGCCGCACTCGTCTATCATTACTTTGAGCCTATCGAAGTAGGAAGTGTTGTAAGGTGCATAAGCTACGCTGAAAGTCAGGGAAGAATTGGTGTAATTGGTCAGGTCAACGGTTGCGCTTACAATGTCGGTGGTGCCGGTATTGGAGTTGTTGAAATTATTTATTTTAAGACCGTTGCCGTTGCAAGGTGTTCCGGTGTTGAGTACCCATGTATAGGCATCGGCAGTTGTATTTGTAATGGTAAACGAGGCAGGAATGCCGCCGCTAAAGTTTTCGGTGAACGGGGCAATGCCTGATAAGGCTTGAACATTGACCGCATTGGTCATGGTATAACTATTGCTGCCGACTGCATTGGTTGCAATGAGCGTGACATTGTATGTTCCGGGTGTATTGTAATATACAATCGGATTGGGATCGGTAGAAGTGGCGGGATTACCACCCGGAAATGTCCACGACCTTGCTGAAACGGCGGGAGATGAAGTATCGGTGTACTGAACTGCCTGACCCGGACACAAAGTCGAGTTGCCGGTGATGATAAAATTGGTTGTGGGGGCTTGGGTCAGTTCTAAAACCTTGTATTGATACATGCCTTCGGGGGCGGTAATGGGTCTTACCTGTGTTTTTCCCGATACTGCCGTGGCTTCTATAAAATAGGTAACGGTTGCACCAACCGGTTGGCCGGGAATTTCGGCTGTCCAGATATGATTCGCCGGATCGGTGAGCGTCATCGGGATTGAATAGGGTAGGGGCGGGTCTGTTATACTTGTGCTCCAATATAGAGTTGCCGAACTGATGCCTGAAGTGTGTTGGATTCGGGCTAAAACGGGTTGGTTATTGGTAAAATAAGTGTCGCGCAGCTTTGGATGGGCGATGAGCAAGGGGTCATCGGTATAAACCAACTTGGTAATGCAATGGAGCGCACCGCTGGCGGTGATAATGGAATTGCAATTGATGCCCACCACGTTGTAACCGGGCAGATTTTCCCGATAAATGCGCAAAGCAGTGGTGTCGTACTGCTCGGAATAGGTTGGAACGAGGATAGTTTTGTTGATAAAGATGGAATTTGCATAGGTTCTGTAATCACCACCCGTGCTTGGCCACCCGCCACTACCACTCGGAGGCATAGGAACATGTACTACTTTGTATTGATTACCAAATGCGGTTTGGAAATTATTGACCACATAACTGATATTGGCTTCTATTTGCGGGCCATCCGAAACTCCGGGCGGATATTGACCAACCATGAGTGTTTCCTCATCAATGAGTTTCATGTGCATATCTATATGGTGGATGCCATCATAAGGAAGCGTGGGCATTTTGATGTATCGGTCAATGCCCATGAATTGTTGCATCACATCGTCTATTTGTGCTTCCGTTTTGGTAGGGTTTTCATCTATCACCAAGTTTGATGAGAAGCCGGTACCCAGTCCATCGCACATAAAATTGCCTCCCGTGTGGATAATATCGTAAGGGGGTTGCTTCATTTCGTATATCGGAACGCCGGCTTGAGTGGCAATGACTTCGGGGAGAACGTCGTCTTGAGGGCGCGGACGATTGTAAATCCAATCGTTGATGATAAGGGTCTCGACATCATTCAAATACCCCGCTTCCGGGCCGTAATCGCGCATCCAAACACTGTTGTAGGGCGCGGTAATCAATACGATGCTCGCATCAACCGTTACTCCGCCGGCGATGAGATAATTGGTAACCGTAGTCGGGTTGCTGCATATAATATATACCGTACATTCTTCTTTGGCATATCGAACAATCTCGCGAAGAATGGAGGTGTAAGATGTCCAAGTGATACAAATTGCTTGTGCTTCTTCCCATTCTGCTGCTGTACGAACCGGCGAAGTAGGGGGAGTGGTGATACCGGAACGGGAATTACTGTTGCGAATTTGCTCCAGATATTGCGGCATCATTTCGCGCTCTTCCGGGGTCATTTCTTTTGGAAGGCTTCCGTGTTGCTGGGCGTAAATGCTTGGAATTGCTAAACAAAAGAAGAGCAGAATGGGTAAAATGCGTTTCATAAGTAACAATTTTTTATGTACTGCCAAAGTTACGGACAGATTTATTCATTTTAACGCTTTTGTCAAATAAGTTTCTTTGCGAAAACTTTCTATTTTAGATAAAAAAATCTACAATCGGGGATACTTGTTTCAAAACTAACTTCTACCTTTCGTTCACTTTAACCAAATCGAAGCATTTTTTACTCATTTCCTAAACTAAAATTATTATGAGAACAGTGTTAAAAACGGTACTCTTTTTGCTTTTGGCGTTTGTTGTTTTAGCTGCTTTGGGGGCAACTGTGATTTATGTTCGCGGCATTCCGAAATACGAGCCGATTAAGTACGAAGCTAAGGTAGAAATCACTCCACAACGGGTGGAAAGAGGTCTTAAGTTGGTTTCTATGCTGTGCTATCAATGTCATTACAACGAAAAGACCAATAAACTGACAGGAAGAAAGATGACTGAAGTAGATATGTTTGGAGAAGTGAACATTCTGAACATTACTCAACATCCCGAAGCCGGAATTGGTAAATGGACAGACGGGGAATTGATTGTTTTTCTCCGAACAGGGCTTCGTCCCGATGGGCAATATGTACCGCCGTATATGGTAAAGGTGCCCAACATGTCTGACGAGGACGTTAACTCTGTTATTGCCTTTCTTCGTTCCGATAATGCCCTTGTTCAGGCAGATCCAACGGAACTTCCACCGTCTAAACCCAGTTTTTTTGCTAAATTTTTGTCGAATATCGCCTTTAAACCCTTTCCAATGCCGGAAAAACCCATTGCCGATCCCGATACCACCAATGTTATTGAATGGGGAAAATATATGGCGCTCTATCAGTTAGATTGTTATTCCTGCCACTCGAAAGATTTTAGCACAAACGACTTTTTTGAGCCGGAAAAATCGGTTGGCTATTTCGGAGGCGGGAATACAATGATGGATATGGAGGGTAATAAGGTGATAACAAAAAATATAACTCCCGATAAAGAAACGGGAATTGGTAATTGGACGGAGGAGCAATTTGTGAAGGCGTTGAAATATGGGCTGGTTGAAGGTAAACCCGCCCTAAGATACCCAATGGTTCCGCATACACAACTGACCGACAACGAAGCAAAAGCAATTTACGCTTTTATGAAAACGGTTCCGCCGATTGTTAATAAGATTGAATAGATTTTAGATTTACGATTGAAGAAGTAAGACTTTAATCGTTAGATTTTAGACTTGAGATAGAAGACTTAAGACCTTAGACTAAAATCTTTCGATTAAAGGCTTACGCCTTATGACTTATGCCTTACTACTTAGGCTTATTTACTGCCTTTTTCTGTCCGTTTGTTTGCATTTGTTTGATGTTAATGCTCCAATTGGTTCTTGTTTTTTACTAAATCTGCTCTGAACTGTTCTAATGTTATTGGTAATTTACCAAAATCAGGGTAAAATGATGTGTTTTTAGAGGAAAAATGCCCAAAAGACGACCAAAATTCTCAAAAACCAACGTTACTTTTCACAAAACCAACGTTACTTTTCACAAAACCAACGTTA
>CALCIK010000226.1 GCA_937907475.1 uncultured Bacteroidota bacterium
CCAAAACGGTTTGGTTGGGTGCTTCCCAAATGATGATTTTTCCGGTGTAGTTAATGTATCGGGCTGTTGCGTTTTTAAACGATGCCAACACATCCAATCCATCATCTAATCCTACTTCTACAATGACACCCAAAATATCTTTTTCTTCGGGGGGATGTCCTGCTAATCGTTGTTTAAGGTAAGCCAATGCGACTACTCTCGATTCCGAAAAGTTATTATCTATAATGTTTTGCAAATCTTCAACACTGCTTTTTTCTGAAAACAAAACGTCAAAGGGATAAGCAACAGGAGGCTTCATTGTACTTTTATACAACTCGATATCATCACAAAACAGCAAGTTGTATAACAAGTTGGTAGAATCGTCTTGGTATGGAGAGAACATAACTTTCGCTTATATCGGTTAATGATTGATGTTTTGAGTGCGCAAGGTCTATCAATTAAAGGTATAACTCCATCTTTATATTCGCTCTTTCGTAAAGCCCCGTTTCCAATGCTGTTTCTATAAAACCGTATTTGCGGTAAAGATGGATTGCCGGTTCCAATTTTGTATTGGAGTATAAAATGAGTTTCGACATCCCTTCTTGTCTGGCAATTTTCAGGCAATGTTCCAATAAAATTTTCCCGATGCCGTAGCCTTGTGCCTTTTCGGTTACCGCCATCTTCCCCAACTCAAAAACTCCGTCGCCTTTTGATAGCAACGAGGCTGTTCCAACAATCTCGCCATTCAGTTTTGCGTAAAAAATAAATCCCCCTTTATCAATGATTTGCTCCTTCGGGTTTGAAAGCGAGCGCATATCCCCTTCCTCAACACGAAAATATTTTTCAAGCCATTCGTAGTTAAGCGTTTTAATTGGCTCGTTCAATTCGTCTGAATAGTCAATGATTTCTATAATTGGCTCGTTGAGGTTCATAGGGTTTTATTTAGTTTCAATGTATTCCGATTTACCCTTGTCATTTCCATTGGTCAACCATTCCCAATCCAAAGTCAGTTTCATTTTACCTTCTTCTGTCAAAGAAATAATCGCCAACGCTTTCCCTGCTTTCAATTGATTGTCGGTGGTCAGGCATTGGTAAAGCATGTTTAGTTTATCGCCGTTAATTTCTGCGATAATTTTACCGTACCTAATCGTTCCGCCAGAATAATCAGCCGTAACAAGGTTTCCGTCTTGTTGGTACTCAAAAATCGTTTCGGAGTTGACTTCTCCCTTCTCGGAATTTTGAATCAGCACGAATTTTTTATTGTTCAAGTCGAATGTATCCATTGTTGACGTATGGTTTAGTTTAGCTACAGTCGTTAAAATTTCTGCTGATTGATAGAGTTTCTATGAGTTTAGATTTACCGGACTTCTGTTTATCATCTACAAAATTAAATCAGTAAAAATTTCACCGATTGAAAATCAAAAAAATTAGTTGGAAGATAACGAAAGCAGACCAACCAATCAAGAGACTCTTCACCCAAGTTAATTGATGCACCACCCTAACTGCAAGCGGAAAAAGGTATAAAAATGCTAAAAAATAGATGGAATAACAAATCCAAAGTAAAGTCCTGAAAATGGTCGGCGAGTTCATATCTATTTCGTGTTGTCTTGCATCTATTACTCCGATGGCACTCAAAAAACTCATTGGTAAATCATGGATAAGCCCGCCCCACATAGCAATACTGATACTCAGTGCCATGACAGATAAAGTTTGTTCAAAAGTCCCGACTCCTTTTGATAAACGACTTAGTACTTGGATGATTGCAGTTGCAACGACCCAACACAAAATCATACTTGGAGCTAATAAAAATCTGTTGACTGAATAGTAAGTTTCTTTTGGAATGTTAAGCCAAGGGGTAAAAACAGATGGAGCACCCTTGCCGATTGTCAGGAAAACATACATCAAAGAATAGGCTGCAATTGGAATCAAAATAAAAATAAACCCCAACGAGAAGTATCTCTCATTAGCCAAAAGTCCTTCAAAAGATTTTTTCGGCTTGGTAAAGGTCTGAAAGTAGATATTTATGAAGTTGTCCATTGAGTGAGAATTATACCCGGTAAAGTCATTGAGGTTTTAACAATCAATAATGAAACATTTTCTACTTGAAACTATGTTATTTTGCAATCCCTCTCACCCATACCAAATCTCATCCGATGCAAACAATTCAGGTTGTTGACTGCGGTCTATTTGGCGGTCTTCTGATGGTTTGAGCATTTCTATTGCCAATTGTTTTATTTTGGTTTGGTAGGCGGGCAGTGTCCATTTACCAAATATAGTATGTGCTCCTTCGTATTCCTGTACCTTGTATTCTTGGGTGGTGGTGATGTATCCGTGGTAGCCATTGGCGTAGGTTGCCAAAACGATTTGTTTTACACCCCTATGTTTTAAAATGCGAAGGGCGGTATCGGCAATGCGTTGTCCGGCCATAGTGGTTACTTCTGCTGCAATGCCCAAAATAGCCAACTCGCCGATGATGATGATTTGCAAAGGCACAATTCTTGGCATCCATGGGGTTCGACCAAAATAACCTTCGCGGTCTATTTGCTTCATCCTTTTGATGGTTTCGTCCACCGCACCGGGGATAATCAGTTTTTGAATGTAGTAGGTGCCGAGTATTTTGCCGATGCTCGACTCTATAGTAATTTGTTTAGCCCCATGCGACCGGTATTTCAGGTGTATGTCTTCCATCGCTTTTTGGGTTCTGAACAGACTCAACACACTTGTTTCGTAGGCTTTAATCAATTTTGGCAGAATAGGTCCGCCAAGTCCAAGAAAAAAGTTGCCCACCTCGTCTAAAGCAGGGCGGTCGTTTGCTCCCAATAACATGTGAATTCCAACTGCCGATGGGGCAGTACGAACCCCTTTCCTTCCGAGTATAAATTCACTGTCCACCTCTATATTAGACATGTTGATAAACATCAGTTCGCAATCAATGCCACCGGAAAGCGGTTGTTCGTTGATGGCTTGTTCAAAAAGTTCTGCTGCTTTTTCAAATTGCATATAACCATTTTGTTTTGCCGACTCGTATTCTTCGGCAATAGGAACGGCGGGGTCGTATTGATGATTGGGCGACACATCACCGGCAGTGTCTTGTGCAAAAGCAGTTACAATGTCAGGATTGTTGGTTTGCCGGCGCAGATGGTTTTCCAAATATTCGGCGGCATACCCTTTGTTGTCGTAACAGATTCGCTGATGCGTATTTCCGACACTGGTGGTGTGAACTCCAAACCAGTTGATGGCACCCAATGGAGTTCCTCCTGTTGCCTCAAACCGCAGGAGTTTCATATTGCGGTCAATGGCCAGATGGTGTTCTTTTTTAAGGAGAGGTTTCTCTACTTCGGGATTGGCGTTATAGGCTCTTAAAGAGCGATTGAAGGCTACGGGCACTTCGGGATCAAAAGCTCCGGTTTTGAAAAAAAGATTTGCCGATTGCAGGTTTTCTACTGCCGCTACAATGGCATTTACCGTACCATTCACCACATTATCAAATACCTTTGGTTGGAAACCGGGGATGGCAACGTTATACAACACATAATGGGAGTAACCACCGGGAGCACTGTGGGTATGTTGAGCACTTAGCAAAACATTGGCATCGTTAAAACCCATTTCCGGATGGTCTGTTTGCAGTTTTTTGACAACCGCATCTTTTACGGCAATGGAATAAAAACAAATCTCGGTGTTGACCAAAGCAACTTTTTTCCCGCTATGTATATCGCGTATCACGAATGCCCTTACCGATATGGGGGTTTCAACATCTTTGACAATATGGGTCGGTACGGCATATCCCATCATTCCTTTTCCGTAAACAAAGGCGGTTATGTCTTCTTTGGCAACTCCTACTTCAAACATGGTGGTTTTGTGTTGTGATTAGAAAAACCCTGCCAATGTTGGTTTCGCAACACCGGCAGGGAAGAAATAGTTAAATCAGCGTTAATGGTTACATATCCGCCGATATATTGAAATGCCAATTTTTTTTTCGTACCGTTAATCATACTTTGATAAAACGGTTGCCGATAATAAAATACAACGGTTGTTAGAACGAATAGCTAAACCTTATATTGTAGCTTCTTGGCGGGTCAATCAAACCCGGACGCAGGGCATATTCTAAGTTGGTGATGTTTTTACAGATAAATGCAACGTTTGCCGATTCCGTTAGCTTATAGTTTATTCTGCCGTCAACCAACAATGTGCCTCCGTTGTGTTCTTCTCTAAAATCTTCGATACCGGGCAACAGGCGGTTAAATGCTTCGTCAATGGCTTCCATAAAACTGTAATACTGCAAGTTTCCACCGATACTCAATCGTTGTTTGATGGTTCCTTCCAAGTCGGCTTTGATGGTATGTCGGAAACGGTATTTCAGGATGTTCTCGTCCGATGAGGATAAAACATTTTGAAGGGTGTCGAAATCTTGGAACATGGGGTTAATCCACGTATATCCCAACAAAGCGTTGACGGGTAATCCAAAAATTTTACCTGTTCCTGCCAAAGAGGCATCTATTCCAAAAATACGGGTATCGCCGATGTTGATAGATTGGAAACCCGTTCCGGCACTTCCGGTCAAGGTAACAGGAGGATTAGCCAAATCTGCATATTCTTTCCAAATATCAAATGCACCTAACAAAGGTCGCAATGCTTCGTTTACGCCAAAAGTAAACTCCATCATGTCGTTGTACTCGTTGATGAAACCCGACACATCAATAAACCCTTTCCAATCGGAAATCTTAATACCTTGTTTAATTCCGATTTCACCACTCCAACCGGTTTCAGATTTAAGCGACTCGTTGGGGAATATACCAAAAGGCACGGTAACAGGTAAACCGGCAACCGAAATATTACCCAAGTTGGTCGAAACATATTTTTCGGCAATCGTAGGGAAGCGATACGCTTGACCAAAAGAGGCGCGGAAAAAAGTATATTTGGCAGCCTGATAATTGGCACCTGCTCTGAATACGGGCTTGGCTTCTTTGTCGCCTTCTATTTCGTTGCGTTCATAGCGGGCACCAAAAGAGAGGTTTAGTTTGTCAAAAAACTTTTTGTCAAACTGTGCATAAGCGGCGATGTTGGAAGACGAAAATTTTGCACCGCCTCCATATAGTTCGGCATCCACTTTGGCCTGATTACCAACCAAACCACCGGTAATGGTAAAAGCGATGTCTTCGAATCTTTTTTGTACTTGGGCCTCGCCGTAAAAGAAATCGGAGTTGGTGCTTTGATTGGTATCGTTTTGATTGTTGTTTTTATAATACCTACCCAACACTTTTACCTTCAACCCGGATGCGGTAAAGTACTCGACAAAGGGGTCAACGGTAGCCTTAAAGCCGTTGTTGTTGATGGGAGGCAAGGCTTTATAAAGAATATATGCCCCTTCGGCTTGGGAAATACCATCGCTTTTATCCCAAATCAAAAAACTGGCACTGGTATTTTTTTGAATGTTCGTGTTGACCCCGACAGATAACCCGGGAACATTTTTAAAACGATAACGGGTATTGACATTGATACGGCCAAGTCGTCCATAATCGGGTCTGCGATAACCGGTTTCGTTAAAGTAGTACCCACCGGTTACTAAGTCAAATTGATTGAACTTTCTTTTGTAAGCAAAAGATCCGCCTGTTTCAATGGGGTAAGCTCCTCCCCACCATGATTTGTTAACGGTATCTATGACCGCGCCATCGGCATCATAGCGTATCACTTCGTTGTCTCGCGGGTTTTGATATATGCCGGTAAAGAAGGTGATTTTACCTTCGGGTTTAGATTTAGGGTATGCGGTTCGCATGTTGATGATGCCATTCATGGCCGAAGAGCCATATAGTGCCGATGAAGCTCCTTTAATAATTTCTACCTGCTCCAGATTTTCGATAGGGAGGAAATCCCAGTTTGGAAAACCGGCATCGGCGGTCAATACGGGAATATCGTCCATCAACAACATTACTCGACTACCGGCTCCGTAAGAATACCCACTACCGCCGCGAATATTAGCTTGCCCATCAACCACATCCACTCCGGGAATTCGTTGAAGGGTTTGGTCAATGGCCGTACTGTTGGTATTTTCAACCATCGAAGGTTTGATAACCTCCAACGAAACAGTTTGCTCGCCCAACTTCTGTTCAAACTTACCGGCCGTTACCACCAATTGGTCTAATAATTCCGTTTTCTGGGTAATGGCAATGTTGAGTGTTACCATATCTCCCGACAATACTTTTTGAGTAATCTTTCTTTCTGTGTAGCCGACGTAGCTATAAGTAATGGTGTAGTTGCCTGCCGGTAGGCTGAGGGAATAATTACCATCGTAATCGGTTTGCGCTCCCCGAGTTTCGCTGCCAACCGTAGTGGATACGTTTACAAACCCTAACGGTTCGCTGGTATCGTTATCGGTTACTACTCCTTTGATGGTAGCATCTTGTGCAACGACCATCAATGGTAATAATGTAGTGAAAATAATAATAAGGAATTGTTGAAATCTTTTCATAAAATGCCTTTGTAGTTTATTGATAGAGTAAATGATTTTGCTGATGGTGCAAGTTATGGGCAAAGTTAGTTTAGCTTATTTGAAAGTTCGTAAGTCTTTGCAAATTAAACTGAAATCTTTGTGTCATAATTTGCATCATTGACAGGAAACAGCCGTGTTTCCTTCAGGCAAAACGGGTCAACCTATTATTTTCCCTTGTCGAACTGTAGTGAACGCGGGATTTAATAAAATAAAGTAGCCAAATCTACGAGTTGGGTATTCGGTAGGTAACAAAAGTGCAAATCGAAAAGTGATACTTGTAGAAAGCACAAAACCTGAAACCATTCCTACTGCCAAAGTCCATCCAGCTTCCCAATACCCTAAAATCAGAATTGAAACAAAAAAGTGAATTTCCCCAAACTACCTCTAACAACCGACACCATGAAAAACCTTTCTTTTCTGTTCGCTTCTGTTTGTGTATGTTTCTTATTATTTAACGCCGGTTTGAACGCTCAAGTCATCACGCCCAATACCAATAGCAACCAAATCATGACTACTCCTACTAATACGGTAGGGCTGTGTGCGAAAGCCGATTTGCGTTTTACCGACTTCATCATTAGGCATGTTACAAAAGGTCAAATCTTTGGAAGCGGATTAGATCAACGCCGCTATTATTATCTCAATTACAAAGCAACGGTTAAAAACACGGGCAGTGTTGGTAGTGTTGACTGCAACCTAGAACCTCAGTACAGCCGTTTTAACGAGAACAATTTTATTAACGGCGGTAATTGTGACAATTTTGACCCTTTAAATGCCGGAGGTACGCGCGAAATAAACGGCACTATCACCGTATTTGTACCGCTTATTCATACAACGGTCAAATTGCGACTGTATATAGATGCCCCTTGTGAAGAAGATGCTTTACCGGCTTATGTGAAAGTAAACGAGTGTAACGAAAACAATAACCTCTCTACCATCATCACAACAACTCTATCAGGAATATAGTGATAGATTACAATCAGGACATTTTACAGGCGGCAATTTTGCAATTGCCGCCTTTTTTTATTTTCAAAACCTTCCATGACCGTTCCAACCTTAACAAAACTTAACCCTTATTAACCATGCCTTAACACCTTGCAATAATTTAAATGCCCTAACTTTGCCATCGTTACAATTTTGTAATCACAATTTTATTATTTCACTAAAAAATCCAACACTATGAAACGTTTACCATTCTACAGTATGTTGCTGTTCGTATTGGCAACAATGACAGGTACTGCACTTTTTGTGCAGGCACAAGACACCCAATCGGGTATGAACAAGTACGAAGTCGTGATTGACAACGCAGAAACCGGTAAAAGCAACAAAGGCTTTATGGGTGTGATGTTAAACATTGACAAAAACAAAAACGTTGAAAACGGCGTTGAAACTGTAAGTTCAACCATCACCATTACTGAGGTTATCAAAGACGGTGCTGCCGAAAAAGCCGGATTGAAAGCAGGTGATGTGATTGTATCGGTCAACGGAACCGATGTGTCTGCCGATGCCGATTTGCTTGGTAAAGCTTTAGAAAATACTAAGGCCGGCGATAAGGTGAACATGACCTATCTGCGAAACGGGCAAACCGCAACAACAACGTTGATTTTGGGACAACGCCCGACTGAAGAGCAAAAAATGATTTGGATTGACAAATCCGAAGCAGCCAACAACAGCAATAAAGGCTTTATGGGGGTGATGTTAAACATCAATAAAGATGAAACCGTTGAAGATGGCATGACCACAAGTAATTCTACCATTACTATAACAGAAGTGGTCAAAGAAAGCGGTGCCGAAAAAGCCGGTTTAAAAGCTGATGATGAAATTGTATCAGTCAACGGAATCGATGTAAAAGGTGATGGCGACCTACTTTTCAAAGCATTGGAAAACACAAAAGCCGGTGATGTCGTTCGCATTACCTACTTACGCGATGGTCAAAAAGCCAACGCTTCAGTTACCTTGGGTAAACAACCCGAAAATTTTAAGATGCCCCAAAAAGAATTCCACTTCCAAAAAAGCGGTGCCGATTGCAGTGGCACTAAGAGTCAAGCAAGCGGTTGTTGTGCCGGCGGTGCTAAAGACAGTAAAAAAGCTTTTCTCGGTGTGATGGGTGAAACTTTGACTACTGAATTAATCAGCCAAAACAACCTTAAAAAGAATTTGCAAGGCATTTTAATCAGTGAAGTAGTGAAAGGAAGTGCCGCTGAACAAGCAGGTTTACAAGCCGGAGATGTGTTGACCTATATCAATAAGGAAGACATGGAAACGATGGAGGAATTGATTCAAACCATTGGTGCCATGATGCCGGGCGACAAAGTAACGGTGAAGTATCAACGCAACGGTAAAAACAAAAAAGCAGAAGCCACTTTACTCGAAAAAAGTAAATCGGATAGTGCTTGCTGCTCAAAAGGACAAAAACCGGGTTGCGAAGGTAAAAAAGAACACGGTTCGTGGAACGGAAAAGATAATATGGAGAAGGTAATCATCATCAAAGATGGAGAACACGGTGATGCCATGTTTATCAACGAAAACGGTGAGGAAATGAAAATCAGAATGGTAAAAGTGATTATTTCCGAACCTAACGCCATGGAAATGCAAACCATCAGTAAAGCGATGGAGCAAATTGCAGATAAATCCGATGCCAAAACTATTACCAACCAACCCGAAGCCTTGGGCATCAACAATTTATCATTGTTTCCTAATCCCAATCAAGGAAAATTTACCCTCAGTTTTGATGCTCCCGCCGAACAACCTACTTCTGTACGCATCAGCGACTTATCCGGACGCGAAATCTACAGAGAAGACATGGTCAGCATTGAAGGTAATTACACTAAAGAACTCGATATATCGAGCAATACAGAAGGCATCTATTTACTCCAAATCGTTCAAGGCGATAAAATTTTGGTAAAAAAGCTGCTCTTACAACAATAGTCCTTTCGTAGATAGTAGTTTTTGTCTTTGTTCTTGGTTGTTTTTAACCAATGCTCCGGTAAGCATTTTTTGCTTGCCGGAGTTTTTTTTGCCTTGACGAAAAGGTTGCTTTTATCATAGTAAATCGTATAAAGGCGGGTCAATGATGCTCTTCCATGTATCGGCGTTACCATGCCAATAGTATTTTGACATTTTGCTTGTCGTGTATAGCAAAAAAGAATCCCTCCCTTATTGGTAAAATTCTTTGTTGTTTTCAAAATAGATGGTGACATTTGCGATATGGCTTACAATATTGCCCTAAACGTTTCAGTTACACTTTTAAAAATTAGAAAATGAGGAAATTACGCTTTGTTGTGGTGCTATGGATGCTAATCATTGTTTCTATTAGCGCAAAAAGCCAAGATTTAAACATCGCTAAATTAGACAGTCTGATAGACTTGCTTGCCCAAACTAACAAAGCGATGGGAAGTGTTGCTATTTCAAAGGAAGGTAAAGTACTTTACTCAAGAGCTATTGGTTTTAGTGGGACCAAAAACGGAAAAAAAGTTCCTGCGAATACCAATACCAAATATCGCATTGGTTCAATTACCAAGATGTTTACGGCAGTCATGATTATGCAACTCATAGAGGAAAAAAAATTGACCCTCAATACCCCTCTGAGTAAGTTTTACCGCAAAATACCCAATGCCAAAAACATTACCATCGAGCATTTGCTCAAACATCAAAGCGGCATTTTTAACTTTACCAGCGACCCCGAATATCCTACCTACATGATGTACCCGCTTTCTGAAAAGGAACTGGTTTCGATAATCGCCACACCGGAACCCGAATTTGCACCCGGTACCAAAACCGCTTACAGCAACTCTAATTTCGTGTTGTTGGGTTTGATTATTCAAAAATTGACCAAGAAATCTTACAAACAAGCCCTTACCGAAAGGATTACCACCAAACTGAAATTGCGCAATACCTACTACGGTGATAAGGCTAACTTGCAAAAAAACGAAAGCCGTTCCTATAAGTGGCAAATGGACGATTGGCAAATTGAACCCGAAACAGATATGAGTATTCCACATGGGGCTGGTGCTATTGTCTCTACTCCTACGGACTTGAC
The DNA here is from genome assembly GCA_937907475.1 of uncultured Bacteroidota bacterium. Lineage (GTDB taxonomy): Bacteria > Bacteroidota > Bacteroidia > Chitinophagales > UBA2359 > UBA2359. The sequence goes on from CALCIK010000226.1 coordinate 10,503, forward strand.
CAAGTTCATTGAAGCCCTGTTTGCCCACAAGCTCGTCAAAGAAAGCAGTTTGAAGCAAATGATGAACATGACAGACGGCATGGGAATGGGTATGTTTCAATTTCCATTTGGGCAAAAAAAGGCTTTTGGACACAACGGCGGAATTGATGGATTTGCTTCTACTTTAGGCTATTTTCCGGACGAAAAAATTGCTATTGCTTATTGTACAAACGGACAAGCCTACCCGATAAACGATATTCTTATCGGGCTATTAAGCATTTACTTTAACCAACTTTACAACCTTCCCAATTTTAAGACCATTGAGGTTCCTGCTGAGGCTTTAGACCAATATACCGGCGCATACAGCAGCAGTCAAATACCGCTCAAAATAACGGTTACAAAAGACAAAAACGCCCTTATTGCACAAGCCACCGGACAGCCGCCCTTTACTTTAGAACCAACGGCGAAAGACACTTTTAAGTTTGACCCTGCGGGTGTGGTGATGGAATTTGCTCCTCCCAAAAAGCAAATGACCCTTAAACAAGGTGGTGGTGTATATCTGTTTACGAAAGAATAACCTGTTCGGACTTATTCCTCTTCAGATGTTTTGGTGGGTTTAAATTTATAACCCACCCCTTTTAGCGTTTTGATATACCCCTTGCCCAACTTCTCTCGAAGTTTGCGTATGTGTACATCAATGGTTCGGTCGTTTACAATGACATCGGTACCCCAAACCTTGTTTAAGATTTCTTCGCGGTTAAACACCCGACCGGGTTTTGAAGCCAACAGATACAAAAGAGCAAACTCTTTTCGGGGCAGGTCTATGGGCTGACCATTCATCGTTAAAGTATGAGTTGCCTTATTGATGATTAAATCAGATGCCAAGAGTGTGTCTTCTTCTTCTTCGGAAGAATCAGATTTTTGAAAACGGCGCAATAAGGATTTAATCTTACTGACCAACAAACGGGGGCGAATGGGTTTGGTGATGTAATCGTCTGCGCCCAAATCGAGTGCCATCACTTGGGTAAACTCCTCGCTTCGCGCGGTCAGGAAAACAATAATCGTATCCTTTAGTTCGGGGATTAACACCAACTCTCTACATGCTTGCATGCCGTCTAATTCGGGCATCATGATGTCTAAGATAATGAGTTGAGGCAAGTGTTTTTTAGCCATTTCGATGGCTTTCAGACCGTTGGGAGCAGTCAGTACGGTAAAATTTTCTTTTTGCAGGTTGTACCGTACAAACTCCAATACATCGGGTTCGTCATCGGCAATTAGAATTTTAAGTTCGTTTGGTTCCATTGTATGGGATATTTGTTGATGATTAGCATTTGTTTACCCCATTTTTGCGCTAATAAATCAACTTCAAAATCTTCTTATCCTGCTAATTTGCGAGGTTAGCACTGTTAAGACAAATACTTGCCGACAATTGGCAATCTCCTTCCTACTCCAAAGGCTTTTGCCGATACCCTCAATATAGGGGGTGTTTGATGGCGTTTAAACTCGTTGGTGTTGACCAACTTCAAAGTACGTTCCACTAATGCTCTGCTAAAACCCATTGCTACCAATTCATTCGGGCCTTGTCGTTTTTCGATGTATTGATACAATACTTGGTCTAACTGATCGTATTCGGGTAAGGAGTCGCTGTCTTTTTGGTTGGGTCTAAGTTCGGCCGAAGGGGCTTTGGTTAGAATATTATTCGGAATAATTTCTCGTTCGCGGTTAATGTGCCTACACAGTGCATACACCTCGTTTTTATACAAATCGCCAATAACAGATATGCCGCCACACATATCGCCATACAAAGTGCCATAGCCCACGGCGGTTTCGCTCTTGTTCGATGTATTTAACACAATATATCCAAATTTGTTCGAAAGTGCCATCAGAATGTTGGCACGTATGCGCGCCTGCATGTTTTCTTCGGTAACGTCAAAAGGCTTACCCTCAAACATGGGGCTAATGGCATCCATATAACTCTGATACATGGATTGAATGGGCATAATATCGTAAGGGCTGCCCAAATTATTGGCTATGAGGATAGCATCGTTAATCGAATGATCGGAAGAAAACTGTGAGGGCATCAATATAGAGCGAACATTTTGGTTTCCCAAAGCATCGGCGGCAAGAGCCAACACCAATGCCGAATCTACCCCGCCCGATAAACCCAAGATTGCCTTTTTAAAGCCCAATTTACCAAAATAATCCCTAATCCCCAAGACCAATGCCCCGTAAATGAGGGCTATTTTTTCTTTCGATTGTTCCCCCGCTCCTGATTCGGCCAAAGCCACCGGTTGGTTATTTGACTGCAATTCATAAAGCCTCAAAGCCTCTTCAAAATAAGGCAGTTCATCAATGATATTCCCAACGGCATCCATCACCAACGAACCACCATCAAAAATGAGTTCGGTCTGTGCACCAACACAGTTGGTATAAAAAATAGGGAGGCTATAACGGGCGGCGTTTGCTTTGAGGGTATGGATTCGGTCGTTGGATTGGTTGTAATGAAACGGCGAAGCAGAGAGGTTAATCATCAAATCGGGGTTTTGCTTCACCAATTCATCCATTGGACTAATGGTGTAAAGCGGGTTTTCATTGCCCACATTCCAAATATCCTCACATATCGTCAAAGCAATCCGTTTCCCTTTATAGACAAAGGTTTCAAAAGAAGTGGCAGGTTCAAAATATCGGTACTCGTCAAAAATATCATAAGTGGGCAACAAGGCTTTATGGGCGATGTGTAAAATTTCGCCATCGGCAATAAAGTAGGCCGAGTTAAACAAATCTTTACCTTCCTTCATCGGGTTGACTGTTGGACATCCTACCGCTACAGCAATGCCCTTACTTTGTTCCCTAATCTTTTCCAACACCATATTGCAGCGATTGATAAAATCCGAAAATTCTAAAAAATCACGCGGTGGATACCCACAAACAGCTAATTCGCTAAACACGATAATATCTGCCTGCATATTCCGAGCTTCCTCAATAGCCGCCAATATTTTTTGGGCATTGGCATCAAAATTTCCAATATGGTAGTTCTGTTGGGCAATTGCTATTTTCATACCTTAGTTTGTGGTCGCAAATATAGGGTGAATAAAAACAACGAGGGCAATATTTTTTGTGTATTTTTTACACTTAGCCTTGCCTTATAATTAACCTACGCATGAAGTTCAAAAAATACCAAAACCATTCGAGGTAATTAAGTTTAGACGCAATATATTGAAAACGATAAACTCATCGGGATTACAGGTTCTAACAGCATAAAGGGAATAAAACCTATCGCAAAATGTAGTTTGGTAATAGTTCAATATATATAGATGTGGTAAATATTCATTGTCAAAACTATTCATTAACTAATATGCTAATAAAAATTCGTTCTCAAAGCTATTCGTGTATTAGAATAGGGGCAAGTACGCGTTCTCAGAGCTATTCGCGTATTAGAATAGGGGCAAGTACGCGTTCTCAGAGCTATTCGCGTATTAGAATAGGGGCAAGTACGCGTTCTCATAGCTATTCGCGTATTAGAATAGGGGCAAGTACGCGTTCTCATAGCTATTCGTGTATTAGAATAGGGGCAAGTACGCAATTTCAGCGTTATTTATTCCCTTTAGGTTGTAAGATAGCATAGTTTGAATTGGGTTGTATGTGGGGACACAGGCAATGGCGGGAAGGAGAAAACCTTATTACCTCATTATCAACATGGTAACACGTAAACTCACAAACATTGTAAATAAGGTAATAAGGTTGAGATGATATGATATTGCTTTGTTACTAAGGTAATAAGGTTTAGATGCAATATATTGAAAACGACAAACTCATCGGGATTACAGGTTCTAACAGCATAAAGGGAATAAATAGTCGCTTCAAAAATGTATCGGCATAAGCGTTAGAGTTAGGTGCTCTTGTTGTTGAAACAAGGGCTAAGAGTCTTTTTCCATCCATACAAACCGTTTTAGTTTTTGGGATAGCCTAAACAGTTACAAAAAGGCGTACATTTACCATCTTATTTAACATGGTTCTAACAACATTTATCACCGCATACTTCCTCCTGCAAAAAATGGTAAAATCAATTATTCGGTTCATATACTTCCTCCTTATTTTGGTGTGCTTCCGGCAAAATATGATGGCGCAAAACACCGATAAACCAAAAGAAAAAGACGTTACTGCAAGAATAAGTGCCACCGCAGACATCGGTATCACTAAAAAACTCGGCGTGTCTTTATCTCAACAAGTTAGATTAAACCAACAGTTGGGCAACCTCAACAGCTACTTGACCGAAGCTTCGGTTGGATACAATTTCCTTAAATGGTTGAGTGCAAGTGCCAACTATCGCTTTACACACCGCCTTGAACCCGAAACGAACGACAAACACCGCGTTTATGTCATTGTCGGTACCGAATATCAAATTGACCCCATCAAAATAGAACTTGGTGCACGGTTAAGAGTAGAAAAGGAATGGACAGTGGATGAACCCGGGGTGGAAGACGATTTGCGTCCCAGATTGAGTGCCGCCTATAAAAACAAAAAATTTCCAATTGAACCTTCGGTAAGTGCCGAGTTATTTTATACCAAAACACCGGAGGAAACAAAATTTGTTTTTGCCCGGTACCGGCTTAGAGCAGCATTAGATTACCCAATCACCAAAAAGCACATTATTACGGGTTCTTATGCCTATCAAAGCGAAGAAAAAAAGAAAAGCATAGACGTTATCCATATCATCGGGATAGCTTATACCTACAAATTGAACTTGTATAAAAAAGACAAAAAGAACAAGAGTAAAACTCCAATAGATTCACCTTCATGAAAACTTCCAAACCATTAGTAGGCATCATTATGGGCAGCAAATCCGATATGCCGGTGATGCAAGCGGCGGCTGACATCCTTCAACAATTTGGGGTGCATTACGAAATGACGATTGTATCGGCACACAGAACCCCCCTGCGCATGGTGCAATATGCCCAAAGTGCTTACGAAAGAAACCTCAAAGTCATCATTGCCGGTGCCGGAGGTGCTGCACATCTGCCCGGCATGACCGCTTCGCTTACTGCCTTGCCGGTCATTGGTGTGCCCATCAAATCGAGTAATTCTATTGATGGGTGGGACTCCATCCTGTCTATCCTGCAAATGCCCAACGGAGTGCCTGTTGCAACAGTCGCTCTCAATGCAGCTAAAAATGCAGGATTGCTCGCGATTCAAATATTGGCTACTTCGAACCCGGAACTTTACCGAAAAATGCTGGATTATAAATCAGAACAGGAAAATCTTGTGCTAAAACAAGTTGAAGAACTTGAAAATAGGCAATAGTTCTTTGCTACAAACAATTCACTCCTTCGGAGTTGATGTCTGTTATCAGTTTTTTTCGGGTAGTAACGGAAATTGTTCCGTTTATTATCTTGGACGGAACAAGTTCAGTCGCTACCCGCAATATTTGGAATACGGTTACTTGTTTTTCCCGATAGCACTAAACATAAAAATAGTGCGAACCGTCAGAACATTGTTGAACTGTCCTGATGCCCTGAACGCACTTGCAGGGTCTTTTCTAACGGGTAATAGCGAATAAGCCCCGCGAAGATTAATCCCCCAAACAGGGGTAATCATATAAACGATGTCGGCCACAATAGACAGCTCCCAGTTTTTGGCTTTATTGACGCTAAAATAAGACTCGGTAGCGTCTATCCCGCTTTCGAAGTAACGGTTTCGGACTAAACGGCCTAGGGCAAGTCCACCGCCAAAGGTAAAGCCGCCTTTGCGGTCGTGAAACTTGGCAATGACCGGTATTTCGGCATAGTCGAGGATGATTTTAAAATCGTAAGGGTTGTTGGCAGTGATGACTGCGCGGCTCCCTTTTTGTGCAAAAAGGAGTTCTAACCCTAAAGACCATCTATCATTTAACGGCAGTTCGGATAAAAAGCCGATGTTTGCTCCAAATTTGTTGTAGCCGCCAATATTATCGCCGTCTATTTGAGCAAAATTTACCCCACCCGCAATCCCTGCCTTAAATGTTTGGCCTTGTGCTACAAAGGGAAAAAGGACTAAAAGCAACAAGTAGTAAAAAGAGTTATTCATTAGTAACGCGTAGTTATTGAAGTGGTAAGATAAGTGTTTTGCAACTTTTGAAACAACAAAAGGCAAACGCCAAGGGCATACCTCGATAATAACGAATGGATGCGCGTGTTGTTTTAGATTTACGATTAAAGACTTAAGACAATTCGCAATAGACAATGGGCAAATGGCAATTCTGAATGGACCATGGGCAATTCGCTATGGGCTAATCTATTGGCTTAAGCCCTAAATCTAACATCTTACACGTCTTTCGTCTATTGTCTTAAATCTTAAGTCTCTCCTCTCTTCAACTCTTTTTTCTTGCTAATAAGGGTAATCGGGTTGGTGAAATGCTTTTTGTTGTAATTTTAAAGCTACTTAGCAAAAAGTTGATATTCCATAAACCTTCGGGATGGAATCAATGACTTTTGCAATAGTCAGTATCTCGCGATTCCAACATGCAAATAAAATATTTACTTACTCTAAACCTCCTTATTTTATGAGAATTGTAAAGTTCATACTCTTTGGTTTAGCCGCATTGGTTGTTTTGTTGCTGATAATAGCACTCATCTTGCCCGGTACTTATCGCATTGAGAAATCAGTTGAAATAAAAAGTCCGGTGGATAGCGTTTTTGCACAAGTTTCCGATTATAACAAGTTCAAGTTGTGGAATCCTTGGTCGTTATCAGACCCAAAGGCAACGTTTACCGTAAGCGGTTCAGCTGCCACGGTTGGGCACAAATACGATTGGAGTGGTGAAACAATCGGTAAAGGTGGATTGACTATTACCGAAGTCGTTCCCAACAAATCATTAGTGGCTAAATTGGCTTTTATTGAGCCACAAGTATCGGGCGCAGACGATATATGGGCGTTTGAACCAACGGCTTCAGGCGGCACAAAGGTGGTTTGGGTCAATTCCGGAGCGTTGGCTTTTCCGATGGAACGTCTATTTGGCCCGTTTTTGACCAAAATGCTGAACAAACAGTTCGAAGAAGGATTAAACAACCTCAAAAACGTGTGCGAGAAGGGGAAGTTGTAAATTTCGAGGACATCAGTTTCAAATAATACTCCTTGTCCGGTCAATATCGGCAAGGAGTTCTTTTTTTTACAGAAACAGTTTTACTGTTTTTAACCGCTAAATATCAAGACATGAAAAAGTTAATTGTTTTAATAACATTTGGATGGTTGGTCATCAATGGACTAACCCTATCGGGACAAGTGCCCACCACTTGGCAACCTAGAGGAATTGGCGGTGGCGGTGCTTTGTTTTTCCCAAAAATTAACCCTAGCAACGACAATGAGTTTTACATTAGCTGCGATATGAGCCAATTGTTTCACTCCACCAATTTTGGAACTTCTTATTCGCAGTTACATTTTCAGCAATTGGCCGCTATGAATATATCCACCTACGAGTTTACCAATAACCCCAATATAGCTTACAGCATCTTCAACGATGGCAATGAAGGGTATCCGGTTAAAACCATCAACGGTGGAACAACTTGGACTGCGCTGCCCGGATATGATACTGACTTAGGGGCGGTGTATCGGGTCGTATCCAATTACAACAACCCCAATCAGCTATTGATGAACTACTATGGCGATATTGTATTCAGCAATAACGGCGGCACTTCGTTTACCTTGGTCAAACATGCTGCCGATATGGGTGCCGGCATCATTCTGGGCGGTGCTTTTTTTGAGGGCAACAATATATATATAGGTACGAACGAGGGCATTTTCTATTCTACGACATCCGGAATTTCATTTACACAAATGGCCAATACCGGCATCCCATCAAGTCAAAAGCTCTGGCAGTTTTCGGCAGCAAAGGTTGGAGCTACGCTTCGATTTTTATGTGTAGCGGGCAATAGTGGCGATATTTACAACGGTTTGATGCCTTGGGATTATTATGGGCTTGCAGCAGGAGTATATAAGATGGATAATCTTTCGGGAACTTGGGTATCCGCCTCGACAGGTATTGACTTCGCAAACGACTTTGTCATGTATTGCGGCATGGCTTGGAATGATATCAACACGATGTATCTCGGTGGAAGCGATATCGGACTAAACGCCCCACTTATTTACAAATCTACTAACGGAGGAACAAGTTGGACTAAGGTTTTCATGTCCACCAACAATCAAAACATCCAAACCGGTTGGAGCGGTTATCAAGGCGACAAAAACTGGAGTTGGGGTGAATCCACTTTTGGAATTGCGGTGGCACCCTCCAACTCAAACAAGGTATTGTTTGGCGATTTTGGGTTTGTCCATACCACTTCAGACGGAGGGGCTAACTGGACACAGGCTTATGTAAATCCGGCAGATGAACACCCTGCCGGCAGTCCTACCCCAAAAAATCTGACCTACCATAGCATCGGATTGGAAAACACCACCTGTTGGCAGGTGTTTTGGAGCAGCAGCAATGTTATGATGGGGGCATTTAGCGATATCGGAGGCATTAGAAGTACGGATGCGGGACAATCTTGGGGCTACACTTATTCCGGTTTTTCAGTCAATTCCTTATACCGGATAGTTCAGACAACAGGCGGCACTATATTTGGCGGTACTTCCAATGTTCACGATATTTACCAAAGCACCTACCTGCAAGATGTCCGGTTAGATGTGGCTGATGGGAACGGTAAAATTGTCTATTCCACGAACAACGGCAGCACTTGGGCTACGATGAAAAGTTTTGGGCACCCTGTGTTTTGGTTGGCATTAGACCCCAATAACCAAAACCGTATGTATGCCTCGGTTATTCATTATGGCGGAGGCGGTGCAGGAAGTCAGGGCGGAATTTGGGTAACCGAAAACGCCAACCTCCTTGCTACTTCTACATGGACTAAACTTTCCAATCCACCTCGAACAGAGGGACACCCTGCTACTATTGTAGTACTCAACGACGGTAACGTAGTCTGCACTTATTCAGGCAGAAGAAATGCAGGCGGAACATTTACCGCAAGTTCCGGCGTGTTTATGTATCAACCATCCCTCGGAACATGGACAGACTTGAGCCATGCGGGTATGTATTATTGGACAAAAGATATAGTCATAGATCCTAACGACCCTACCCAAAACACTTGGTATGTAGGCGTTTTTAGTGGTTGGGGGGGAGCACCAAATGGTTTGGGTGGTCTTTATAGAACTACCAATCGTGGTAATTCGTGGGTCAAACTCACCGGCTCTCAGTTCGACCGTGTTACGTCCATCACCTTTAACCCCCAAAACACATCTCAGGCATACCTCACCACTGAAACTCAAGGCCTTTGGGTAACAAGCAATATCAACGCCACCACCCCAACCTGGACATTGGTGGACAGTTATCCGTTCCGGCAGCCCGAGCGCGTCTTTTTTAACCCCTACAATCAAAACGAGATGTGGGTTTCGAGTTTTGGAAATGGGATGAAGATGGGCAGCCTCTGTACGCTTACCCCAAACATTACCGGCACCTCTACCGTTTGCCAAAGTAATTCTTATAGCTATTCGGTAACTCCCGGCCCCGTAGGTACTACTTATTTATGGACGGTTACAGGTGGAGTCATTACCGCAGGACAAGGAACAAGCAGTATTACCGTGATGTGGAACACCGGCACGGTCGGCTCGGTGGGAGTGGTACAAACAGAATAGACTTGTTTACTGTAAACTGTCCGGCATTAGTAACACACAATATGCATTTTGCAATAAGCAATGGGCAAAGTGTAAATGGTATTGAAAAAAGTAAAAAACAATTCACCATTCACAATTCATAATTCACAATTCACAATTCACAATTAACTAAAAACCCGTCATCAACTTAACCGTTTTAAAAACGCCCATCTCGTTTTCCACCTCTATTTGATAGGCATAAGAGGCATTTGGCAAGTCCAAGTCTTTTAGGTTGATATCTAGGGTATGTTTGCCGTTCGGTAAATTTCCTTTATCAATCGTGGCAACTTTAGTGCCGCTCAAATTCCATAGTTCGATTTTCACCTTGGCGGGATGATTCAACTCAAAAGGAATAGTGGTTTTGTTGGAAAAAGGGTTGGGGAAGTTTTGACCTAATACCACCTGCTTGGCGGTTTCTTTCTCTATATGCCCCACTCCTACTGTTCCTGTTCCCTGAACGGTTACTTCTAAATAGGAGTCATAACCGCCGGTAGTGGCATTTGGGGTTAAGGTAGCAACCTGAAGGGTATAACCATCAGAAAATATATTGTCGGTTGCCGGGGTTAGCGGGTCTGCCCCTTTGGTATAAACTAAGGGGTATGCCGCATAAATCGCATTTAAAGTTGCTTGGTCGAAAGCGAATTGGGAAACCACAGAATAGGACGAACTGACAAATACCTGAAAATGGATATGGCAAACCCTGCCGTTGTACCAACCGGGTACGATGGTGATGAACTCCACTTCACCATTGGCATCGGTCATTTGGTAACCGCGCAGGTAGGTTAAGCCGGTTTGCGTGCCATAGCCGGAATAGTTCCCGACATTATCACAGTGCCATATATTAACCCTAACATTGGGCATCGGCTCGCAATTGACATTGCCAAAGATTTTGAGCCTGACATTGAATTGAACACCCACCCTGTCTTCGCGAACATCTTGCCGAAAATAAAAAGTATTGGTGGTCAAATCTAAAGGGAACGGCCCTGCCGTTTCGGTAGGTATTAACACACAACTTTCCACCTCCTCAGTTTTGGTGCGGCTGTTCGCATAGGTTGTTGCCGGCAAGCCCAATCCAATACCTGCCAAACCTATTGCTTTTAAAAAGTCTTTTCTGTTCATGGTGAATTGTCAATTGTGAATTGTGAATAGTGAATAGTGAATTGTGAATATGCGTTTGACTATTCACAATTCACTATTCACCACTAAAAAGCTATCTGATCAAAGTTACATTTCCCTTAAATTCTTTTACTTCGCCGTTGGAAAGGGTTAGGCTTCCAAAATAAGCGTAAGTACCGATTTCACAGTCTTGTCCTTTAAATTTGCCGTTCCAAGATTGCGTAAGGTCATTGGAAAAAAACATTTGTTCCCCCCAACGGTTATAGACCGTCATTTCTACATTACTGATGTTTTGAGAGGTGGCGATGACCATAAACCCATCGTTCACATTGTCGCCATTGGGTGAAAAGGCAGAGGGGATAATGTACGGGGCAACAATAATTTCGGATACATTGACCGAAGTACTACCGCTACAACCATCGCTATTCGTAACAGTAAGACTATAAGTATTGGCTGCACCAACCATGATGGAAGCTGCCGTTTCGCCCGTACTCCACAAATAAGAAGCGTAAGCGGCATCGGCTTGTAACGTAGTGGTTAGACCGGTAACAAAGGTGGGTTCGCCCAAAATGGCAGGTGCAGGTTCCGGAAGTGCGGTAATCACTGCCGAAGCGGTGGCATTGCACCCATTCACCGCATCAGTTACGGTTACACTATAAGTTCCGGAGGTAGCAACGGTAAGGGTTTGAGCGGAAGAACCGTCAGACCAAAGATAGTCGGCAAAACTACCCGCATCTAAAGTAGCAGTTTCACCCGGGCAAATAGCAGCATCGGCAAGTTCTACGGAAGTACTGACTGCATTAATATCAATGCTTACCGTTTGTTGAACCGAGCAACCTTGAGGGTTAGTAACAATAAGGGTATAGACAATGCTTTCGGTTAGGGTAGCGGTGGGGTTAGGGCTGTTTGGGTCGTCTAAACCGGTAGCAGGTTGCCACAAGTAATCATAGTTTGAAATGGGGGTAACAGTTTCCAAAGGTATCACCGCTGTTTCGGTACTGCAAATCACCGTATCTAAACTAACATTTGGGAAATAAGGAGTATTGAAGACAAACACCATCACCGAGTCGACCGATTGGCAGCCGAATGCATCGGTGCCCTCTACGGTGTACCAAGTAGTAGCCGTAGGTGAAGCTACGGGGTTGGCAATGTTGGGATTATCGAGCGAAGCAGCAGGCGACCACACATAATTGTTTCCTCCCGTTGCCTGCAATTGCCCACTTTGACCCGGGCAAATGCTGACCGTTTCACCGGCATCTATTTCGAGGTTGTCGAAGATGAGCAACGTGGCGTTGAGTGGGGTAAACGTACAATCGCATTGTATATCGGTCAATAAAAGGGTAATGGTTTCAATGGTCTCGGTCAAGCCATCGTTATAGGCATTTATGATGAGGGTAAAGGTGGTATCGCCGGCGGGAATGGTAACAGAACTGGGAATATTGGCATAATCCACGCCGTTGATAGCAGAACCGGCTACGGTAAGGTTGATGACATAATCCTGTCCAAGGGTGCTGAGGTCTTGTCGGATAAAGACAAACTCTCCGTTGGCGCAACCTTCATAGGTTTGTACTGTGCCGGGCACAGACCCAAAAGCCTGTACATCAATGGCACTGCCATCGCTAAAACTGTTGGCTTCTAAAAACACGCCCGAATCTAAGATATGGTCGCCGGCATCGGCAATGGCCAGTTTGATGTGATAAGTTTCGCAGGGAGTTAAACCTGTTTTAGAAGCAGTAAGTGTAGTGGTAATGCCATCTAATTGCGTATAGGCTGCTCCATCAGGGGTATTTATATAGTAAGCAGGGAAACTACCATTGTTTACATTGTTGATGGTAACAGGTGTGGCGGTACCGGGAATTAGTGCAATGTTTTGTTGACCGACAATGCCGGGGCCGCTCATAAAAAAGGCAAACACATCGTTGAAGCCCGTGCCGACAAACTCTAAATACTCTTCAGAACCAAAAACATAACGGAACGAAATATTGTCGGTAGAAGGAACAAAGTCAAATTCTAAGACCGTTGCATCATTAGTGGTGGCAGGCGCGACCAATGTGTTTAGGTCTGCATTGCCGGGAAGTCCCATCCCACCTGCGGGAACCGTTTCCCCTTCATTGTTATCAGGCCCATAAACAAGGCTATTATATCCGGTACTGAGCAGCACCCCATCCGAAAAGCCTATATCCAAGTTGGGGGTTTGTTCAAAATAGCCCAAAGCATCGGGGTGACCGGTATATTGTACATTGGATACACTCAAACATCCGCCACCCAATAGGACTTGTTGCACCAAAAAGTATGGGCTATCGGGGTCGTCCAATGCCCCGTCAACCGTTACCATAGCATTACCCAACGGCGTGCCATTGCAATAAGCATCCGATGTGCTGACGATGGTATAGTTGGTGGTTTGCGATGGGAAAACCGGAATGATGAGTGGGGTTTGGTTAATGTTGTTGACCGTAGTATTGGTCGCACCATTGTTATAGGTAACGCTCCAAGGTGGGGTTCCTGTTAAATTGATAGTCAAATAAGCCGGATAGCCGGCGATAATGAGCGTATCAGAACCAATCGTAGCCGTTGGTGGGCCGATAACAATGGATTTGGTAAGTGTGTCCACTCCCAAGTAATTGGTAACGATGAGGGTTACGTTATAGGTGCCATTAGCAGCATAAGTAACGACCGGATTTTGCAACGTGCTGCTTGCCGGAACACCGCCCGGGAAAGACCACGCCCATTGCGAGAGGTCAATCCCCCCGCTATAATCGGTAAACTGTATGGGGTTGCCGGCACAGGCATTGCCAAAGAAATCGGCACTAAAGGCAGCAAGCGGTTCGCTTGGTACGCACATTACGGCCTGAAATGCATTGACCCTACCTGCTCCCAACTGACCAGCAAAGCCGGCGTTGAGCGCATCAATATTATCGGCAGTTTCTTTGAGGCATTGCTCCAAACGGGTAGGCGTGAGATTGGGGTCGAGCGAAAGCATCAAAGCTGCTAATCCCGACACATAAGGACAAGCCATCGAAGTGCCATCGTAAAAGAAATAGGAACTGGTTGTGGTGGCCACCGAACTCCAGATGTTCACCCCGGGTGCCATGACATCAATACTGTCGCCATAGTTTGAAAAACCGGCCCGAAGGTCGGCATCATCCGATGCCCCTACGCTGATGATGTGGGCATAAGAGGCGGGATACATGAGCGCATCGGTATTGTCGTTTCCGGCAGCAGCCACTAAAGCAATGCCGGCATTGTGCGCCACATCGAACACTGCCTGCTCGGTGGCAGAAGGGGCACCGCCTCCCCAAGACATGCTAATCACATCGGCCCCAGCAGCAATGGCATATTCTACGCCCTGCATTGCTCCCGTGAGGTCTTCGGTTGCATCGGCAGCAATTTTGACCGCCATCAAACTGACGTTAAAACTCACCGAAGCCACTCCGACACCGTTATCGGTTGCGGCGGCGGCAATGCCTGAACAGTGGGTGCCGTGCGAAAAATTGTTATCGTTGGCCGATGCCGGCGGGTTGGGGTCGTTGTCGTTGTCGGCAGCGTCCCATCCATAAACATCGTCTATATAACCATTGCCGTCATCGTCTGCTCCGTTGCCGGCTATTTCGCCCGTATTGACCCAAATATTGGGAGCCAAATCTTCGTGGTCAAGCCTAACGGCATCGTCCACCATGCCTATCACGATATTACTGCTGCCCGTAACAACATCCCACGCTTGTTCGGCTTGGGTAATGAGCACATTGTATTGGTTGGGGTGAATGTCGTTTGGGGTCAGGAACTTTTGATACATGGGTACTTTCTCGGCAAACTGCACGTAGGGGTAGCTTTCCAATGCTTTGAGTAATTCACCGGTCAGGTCGCTTCGCTCAAACACTACCTTATAATATTGGTTCATCGCAGGCAAGCGAGGAAAAGCCTTTGCGATGGATTGAATGCCGTATTGGTCAATGAGTTTTCGCCATCGGGAGGTGTTGGGGTTTTGACCCGCTTGATAGGTAATAGAGGGTTGTACATTACCAACGATTTTTACATACAATTGCCCTTCTATGAACTGAACTTTAGTGTTGATTGCCGGCTTTGGAGTTAGCGCAACCACTTGGAGGGTTTCGTTTTCGAGGGTTAAATCGTTGGGGCACCAAACAACGATTGGTGCATCTGTCTCACAAACTTGGTAACAAGCACCAATGGTTGTTTGTAGAGGAAGAAATAAAACACTCAATAAGATAATGGATAGGGGTAGTATTTGTTTCATACTAAAAGGTTTTATGCCGAAAATGATTTTAGAACATAAATGTAGCCTTTTAAGTCGAAAAGTATATAGCCAATTATCAACAAATCGCAACACTTTGTCAGTAATTTGGCCATGTTTAGGTTGAGGAGGGTGTTCTTAATTATGAGTGATGAGCGATGAGTGATGAGTTCGCCTCCTCCTCGCCATTGTCTGTGTTCCACAGACGATGGTATAGAAAAATTAACCTCGCGGGGGTGAAATGATTGTAGCAAACAACAACAAGGACAAAAAACCCCGAAGGGGATACATGATGTATGGGTTGTTAGTGGCGATGCTTACAACGGTGGGCTGCGTTCCTATTGATATTATAGAACGCGGATGACGCGGATTTTCAATAGCGGATTTATTTATCACTTTGGCCGTATGCGGGGAATAACGGCAGAGGTTTAACGATGTGCGATTTACGATTGGAAGAAAGGAAACCAATGCAGAACGCAGATGACGCGGATTTACCTCCATTGCTTTGGTCATTTATTTCTCCCCACCGGTTGCACCTGTGGCTATTCGGATTTAAGCCCTTCGGGCTTTTATTGCTGCTTCGGTTTGGTCGTAATGTTTCTGCAATAATTGTTTTTGATTAAAATTCCGAAGGGATTTAATCTGAATAACACTATCCACCCATTAAAACTGCCGTAGGTTTCTTTTCTTCCCACAGGTTGCACCTGTGGCTATTCGGATTTAAGCCCTTCGGGCTTTTATTGCTGCTTCGGTTTGGTCGTAATGTTTCTGCAATAATTGTTTTTGATAAAAAATCCCGAAGGGATTTAATCTGAATAACACCGTATGAAATGCGGTGTATAAATAAACAATTACACCCCACAACCACAACGTGGTTGAACGTTTCCGAAAATAAAAAGGACGTTATTTTCGCACAACCTCTTAGGGCGAAATGGCTTGCAGTGTAAAGTTTTGCACAGCCAAAACGTCCTCAAGAATCGGAATATTGGTCAGCGTTACACTCGTAAAGCCCGTTACGGAGCAATGCAACTCGTAGCTTCCGGGGGTGAGGCCGGCAATTCCGTATCTGCCGTTGCTGTCGGTTTTAACGGTAATATCGGTTCCGACCAAGGTGATTTCTGCTTGGTAAATGGGTTCGCCGTCTGCGATATTGATGACTTTCCCTCTGAGGCTCAACACTTCGTCCGGTTCGTGGGTGGCGGGGAGGAGGTATTTGTTAAATTGTTCGGGGTCGTCCTTGTAAATCCGTTTTGCGGCGCGGGCAACCAACGTTACCCTGTCCCAAAACTTATTGTATGCTTTAATGCGTTTTGAAGTCAGGCCGGGTCTTTCTACGATAAATTTGTTTTGCGCCTGATTAGCGGTATCCAAAGCATTGGCCAAGGTGTTGATTTCGGCGATTTGTGGGGCGGAATAGTTAACGTCTATTAATTCGGCGGAATATTTTGTGGCAATATTGAACACATTGCGCATAAATTGGAGCAACTGGGTTTGGCTGTTTCGGTCATCATCGTAGTTATCCAAGCCCAATTCGTTCAATTTCCACCGTTCTTCGTCATTGTCAAAGGCTTTGAGGGCATAATATTTCAAATCCTGAAAGCAATTCCGGCATTTTTTCATAGCCGATTCTACCGCAAGGGTCAATCCCGTTTGCGCATCCACAACAGTTTCATCGGTCAAAATCACCTCCGCCGCCTGCATCTCGGCCAGCCATTCGTCTGTAAAATCCTCATCAAAATCGGCATCAAATGCGACAAAATCATCGGAATCATCCAAAAACAAATTGCGCATGTCTTTGGAATATTCCAAGGCGTTTCCATACGAAACGTTAAATTTTCTTTTGGTTGTTGCCATCGGTTTTCTTGTTTAACAATTAGTTAATAATTTTTACACCAATTCGGCTTCCATTTCAGGGTTTTTCTACCAATTTTGGAACAATACCGCCACCGATTAAAAGGGGTCAGATGACGTTTTTCCCGCTTTTACTACACAAAAATACACACATTCTACATTTTTGCATCCGCCCACCACATTTTTTTTTAAAAATATTGCAAAAAATATCGGTTTTCGGCTGTTCTGACCCGCCTGCAGAGGTTAGGGGAGAAAATTTTATGCCTATTTTTTCAATTTTAATCTCGTGCATAGGTCATTTAATAACGTACAGATACTAAACGCTATCGTTCGTAAAATAGTCCTTATCTTACAATGACCATTCATTACCGTGCAATTAGCAAATCCCCTCATGCAATCCTATTTTACTAAAAAACAGAGCAGCTTTAGTGTAGTGCAAACAGGGTTTGCCTTCGTGCAGAGGAGCTTCGCCATCGAAAGTAAGCTGCACGAAACCAAATTTACTAAGCACTTTAGCGAACCTGCTCTGCACTTTAGCGAACCGTTGCTGCACTAAGGCGAACCTGCTCTGCCATTTAGCAAACCACATCGGTATGATGGCAAGGCGTAGCTGCACGAGGTTAAACCTGCTTTGCTATTTAGCAAAATGCTGTTATCTGGTTATAAATTGAGGTTTTGATGGAAACTTTGACTGCGACGGGCTACAATTCCTCGCCAATATCTGTGTCCTCATAGATGATAATCTCCCTTCCCTCCCTAAAACTTGATTTAGGAAGGGCGCGGGGGTGGGTAAATCATTACTTTTTGTATCTTTGTTACAAGATTTGCTGCTTTGCTCCCAACGAGATGCAGTAGTCAGTAAGTGTTTTAATAAACCATACCATTTTCTACACCAAACTATTTTTCATGATGAGCAAAAAAACCATCCTTTGGCTTTGGACGTTTCTTCTTCCGGTCTTTTTGACGGCGCAAACCTCGATTACTTTTCCTCCTGTATTGAACGGAAATGACATTGCGCTCACCCTCCAAAATTCAAACAAAGAATTTTACACAGGCTTCAGCACATCTACTGTTGGTTACAACGGCAATTATCTTGGCCCTACCATTATGTTGCAACAAGGGCAGGAGTTAACGCTACATGTAACCAATCTGCTTGGCGATACCACTACTACGCATTGGCACGGTTTGCACGTTTCGCCCATGAACGATGGCGGGCCGCATACATTGATTATGGACGGTGAAACTTGGTCGCCCAGTTTTACCGTCATGGACAAAGCGGGCACTTATTGGTATCACCCCCATTTGCACCACAAAACATTGCCACAAGTGGTAAAAGGAGCTGCCGGTTTGATTATTGTTAAAGATGCCGAAGAAGCCGCATTAGCACTTCCCCGAAACTATGGCGTTGATGACCTCCCCTTGATTTTTCAGTTCCAGACCATTAATAACACGACCAAGCAAATAGAATTAAATGATGAGTTTGACAATACGGTTTTGGTAAACGGAACGGTAAACGGCATGGTAGATGCCCCTGCTCAGGTAGTGCGTTTGCGTTTGTTAAATGCATCGAGCCATCGGGTTTTCAGGTTCGGATTTGCCGATAACCATCCGTTTATGCAAATTGCTTCCGATGCCGGTTTGCTCAATGCCCCCGTTTCTTTAACCCGATTAACCCTCGGCCCGGGAGAACGTGCAGAAATATTGGTCAATTTATCGGGAGAGGAAGGAAGCACGCTGTTCTTAAAAACTTATGGCAATGAGTTACCCACCGGTTATCCGGGCGGTGCGGCTATGATGGGCGCGGCGATTGGCCCATTAGACAATATCAGTTTCAATGTTTTGCAATTAAATGTTGTTTCCCCCACCCCAAACCCCATCAATACTATTCCTTCAATGCTGACATCCAATAGTGTGTGGTCTCAAACAGGAGCTTCGACAAGGGCTATACAATTTTCGGCACAACCCATGATGAGCATGACCAACTTCTTTATCAATAATGTTAAATTTGATGAGGAGGTGATCAATTTTACCACAATGCAAGAGGATGTAGAGGTTTGGAACATCACCAATCAAACCATGATGGCGCATCCGTTTCACATTCACGGCAACCATTTTTATGTGTTGGAAATCAACGGGGCTACCCCTCCCCCAAACATGCTGGGACGAAAAGATGTGGTCATCGTTCCCCCTATGAATGGCTCGGTAAAACTCATTACCAAGTACGAAGACTTTGGAGACTCCGATATGCCCTATATGTACCACTGCCATATTTTGAGCCACGAAGACAACGGGATGATGGGGCAATTTCTGGTAACGCCACTTGCAACGGGTTTAACATTTGCACCCAATGCCGAAGGCATAAAACTATATCCCAACCCTGCTGTTTCTAATATTACCTTGCAATCAAACGCTGTTTTAGAAAAAGCTGAATTGAAAATAATGAATGTACTGGGGGAAATAGTCTTGCAAAAAGTAATTACAAATACTTACAGTGCCGAAATAGATATTTCGGCATTGGCAAAAGGAATTTACATTGTTCAGATAGGAACGCCCAACAGCCGCCACACCGAAAAATTGATTAAACAATAAATTGAACTTCAACCAAGGAGGGTTACACCTTTTTGTAACTAACTAAACACACACGCACAATGAAAAAAGTTTTTTACCTGATGCTTTTGGCTTTTGGCATGTCCACACAAATTTGGGCACAATGCAATACCGGTGAAGTGGAAGTTTATATTCAGATTCAAACCGATGACTATGGATACGAAGTTTACTGGCAACTGCTGCCCGGAACAAACGACTGTGGGGACGGAACCATTACAAGTGGCGGAAACGAAGCGGTGGGCTGCGATGGTGCAGGAAACCAAGACCAAGACCCCGGCGGGTATGGTAATAACCAAACCTTCACTTCCGGTCCTTTTTGCCTCACTGAAGGAGCGGACTACCATATCTTTTATGCCGATGATTGGGGCGATTACGGGGCTAAGTTTACCATTTTAATCAACGGTTTTCCGGTTTACAGTCAACTCACAGGCTCAGGCGAAGCACCGGGCACAATTCTCCCGTTTACCGCCAACGTCCCGCTTGCATACGATATGGGGGCAGTCAAAATCAATCTGAACAGCTATGTCAATCCGGGCATTACGGTCATAGGAGCCACGTTGTTCAATTACAGTTCCAATACCATTACCTCGTTGGATTTGAATTATCAAATTGAAGGCAGTGTGCCGGTAACCGAAACCATTTCGGGATTGAGTATCAGCCCATTTACCAAATACCAAGCCACGACAACCCTGCCATGGATTGCCACGATTGGCACTTACGCCGTTTCCTTATGGGCAAGCAACCTCAACGGAAACGCCGACATGGAACCGAGTAATGATGTCGTTTCCAAAACGGTCATTGTCGGGCCGCCAACACCCAATTACCTCGACCAATTCATCGGTCAAACACCCCTCTCAACAGTGGTTGCTTCTTCGGTAAATGAGTTGGAAACACCCCGCGATTTAGATTTTCACCCCATCCTGACCCGCAACGAACTATGGGCAATCAATAAAGGAACCGAAAACAGCGGCGGCAGCACGGTAACCATTAACAATGCAGGATTTTTAAACCAAATCTCACAATGGAAACAAGACGGTAATGCCTGGCATTTTATGAGTTTGCCGACAGGGATTGAGTTTAGTGAGAATGAAAACTTTGCTACCTCCACCGGCGTTTTCGATGCCAACCACGACGGCGGCGAACCCTTTACCGGACCCACCCTTTGGAGCAGCGACCCGCTCATTTATGCAGAACCTTCGGGCTTTAACGGAAGCCACTTGGATATGGTACACGAAAGCCCCCATTGCATGGGAATTGCTGCTGAAAAAGAAAATGTCTTTTGGGTAACCGATGGGTTTTCGGGCGATATTGTGCGTTACGATTTTGCCGGCGATCACGGACCCGGACACTCTGACCATTCCGATGCCATTGTTCGCCGGTTTCCCCAAGTAACTTTCCAAGCCGATGCCAGCTTTCATGTCATCAGTGACATTGTTTATGATAAGAATACCGACATGGTTTACTATTGCGATTTCGGCGGTCAACGCATCGTTAGACTGGATGCCACTTCGGGAACATTTTTAGAAAACCTCCCGCCACACGAATTCGTTGTCGAATACTCATCCTATACCAATCCCTTTTTCAACACCTTCGTCAGCACGGGGTTATTAGAACCATCGGGCATAGATGTGGTGGGCAATAGGATGGTTGTCAGCGACCATGCCAATGGCGATATCATCATTTACGACATCAGCGGAAGCACGGGAGTAGAGTTAGCAAGAATACCCACCGGAACCCCCGGTATAATGGGCGTGAAAATAGGCCCCGATGGCATGATTTGGTATGTCAATGCCAATACAAACGAAATAGTCCGCCTTGCTATTGACCTCAACACCGATATAGAAAATGCAAACGAAGCAATGGCAACCTATATTTACCCCAATCCAAGCCAAGGAAACTTCGCTGTACAGTTTCCCAAAGCCATCCCGTTTGTTGACATTAAGATTGTAAATCTATTGGGTGAAACTGTTTTTCTGCAAAAGGAAGTAGCCAATGCCTCCAATCTAGATTTGACAAATCTTTCATCGGGAATGTATATTTTAATGGCATCCAATGGCATCCATAGCAGCAGAAGTAAAATCACCATTCAACGGTAGCGTTCTATTCCCTTGTTTGGAACGCGGATATACGCGGATTTTTCTTTGTTGCTATTAAATAATCTGCGTTCATCCGCAATGCTTGTATCCGCTTCATCCGAGTTCTATTCCCTTTTTTGGAACGCGGATGAAGCGGATTTTCAAACGCGGATATACGCGGATTTTCCTTTGTTGCTATTAAATAATCTGCATTCATCCGCGATGCTTGCATCCGCTTCATCCTCGTTCTATTCCCTTTTTTGGAACGCGGATAAAGCGGATTTTTAATCGCGGATATACGCGGATTTTTTCTTTGTTGCCATTAAATAATCTGCGTTCATCCGCGATGCTTGCATCCGCTTCATCCTCGTTCTATTCCCTTTTTTGGAACGCGGATAAAGCGGATTTTTAATCGCGGATATACGCGGATTTTCCTTTGTTGCTATTAAATAATCTGCGTTCATCCGCAATGCTTGCATCCGCTTTATCCGCGTTCTATTCTTTTTTTGGAACGCGGATTTACGTGGATTTTCCTTTGTTGCTATTAAATAATCTGCGTTCATCCGCAATGCTTGCATCCGCTTTATCCGCGTTCTATTCCCTTTTTTGGAACGCGGATGAAGCGGATTTTTTCTTTGTTGCCATTAAATAATCTGCGTTCATCCGCGTTGCTTGCATCCGCTTTATCCGCGTTCTATTCCCTTTTTTGGAACGCAGATATACGCGGATTTTTTCTTTGTTGCCATTAAATAATCTGCGTTCATCCGCGATGCTTGCATCCGCTTTGTCCGCGTTCTATAATCTTTGTTTGGAACGCCGATGAGTAGAAAACACGATAAACAAAAACAAAAACCAACTTTTAGTTGGATTGTTATGTTATCTTTGCTGCGATGCGTAAAAATCAATTCATACTGGCCGGTTTATTCTCAGCATATTTGCTGATGCTTGCGCATTCGATTATTCCCCACCACCACCACGAAACCAAAGAAGAAGCAGACAGGCATCACCAATCTGAACACACGACACACCATCATTATGGTGAAGAAAGCGAAGGGCACGATCATTCAACACATTATGTCCACCCTTCTCATTACGAAGACTTTGTCGTTTCTCCCTGTTTCAAAATCAAAGACATCTCCGATTTTCATTTAGCTATTACTTTTATAGCCGTTTTATCGGTTCAGTATTCTGAACCCCCTTTATTTGATAAAGCAAGTTGGTTTCCCGACCTCCCGCCTCCCAATCTTACTTACCTCCCGTTTCCCAACGGTCTAAGGGGTTCTCCGATTTTCGTTTCATAGGCACTGTACAGGCATTTCATTTTTGCACTGTTGCAGATTGCCATTTGTCAATTGCTCCAAGTCTATTGCAAAATGAAATGAAATGAAATGAAAATCCAAAAATACATCTCTGTTCACTAACGCCTTTGTCACACTTTAATATACAGTGGATGATAGGGGTTTTGCTGTGTAATCAACTGAAAACTATCAGCGTAAATCAAAGTCATCAGAGTATTCAATGGTAAAACAACTCAGCAATGAAATATACCACCTCCATTTTATTGACCCTCACCATCTTGCTTTGCACGCTATTCGCAAAGGCACAAACCCTGTTAACCGAGCAGGAAGCCGTTGACCTTGCATTGAAAAACAGCCCGTTTCTCCTTGCTGCCGACTTGCATGTGAAACAGCAAAGACAATTAGAAGGCACGAGTTTTAACCTTGCCAACCCCGACATCATCATGGAAAGCCCCACCGGTGAGTTTATGACAATTGGCGTGTTGCAATCCTTTGAGTTTCCGACTGTATATAAAAAGCAAGGGCAACTTGCCAAACAGCAAACGGTTTTGGCGGAGAAAGGGAAGAACATCGCCGAAGCAGAGGTAAAACTAAGGGTAAAAACCGCTTACCTTCAATTGCAATTTGCCAATCAAATTTTGCAACAATTGAAAAAGCAGGACAGCATCTATTCCCAAATTGCCAATGCTGCAAGCCGTCAGTTCACGGCAGGGCAAATTGATTTTGTGGTAAAAACTTACGCCGCTACGCAATACAGCGAAGTGCATAACCGGTACGTTCAAGCTCAAACCGATATGGCCGTTGCTTCACAACAACTGCAACTTTATACAGGGATTGCCGACAGCATCACCCCTACTCCTTTTGTTAAAGGAAGCACGTCTTTAATAACAGCCGACCTCCAAGCCGATAGCACAGCGATTGTTAACACTCCTTTTATTCAATACCAATCACAAGCGCAAACTGTCGCCATCAAATCGTTGCAGTTAGAAAAAACAAAAGCACTACCCGGCTTCACGCTTGGCTATATGAACCAAGGGCTAAGGAACACGATAATCCCTTTGCGTTTTAGTGTCGGGGTGAATGTTCCGATTTGGTTTTGGCAATACAAAGCATCTATCAGTGCAGCACAAACTAATGTGGAAATCACCCACCAAAACTCCTTGGCACAACAACAAACCCTTACCGCAAATCTGCAACAGGTAAAAGGCGATGCCCTAAAACATCAAACCTCCCTCGCTTATTACGAAAGTACAACTTTAAAACAGGCAGACGATTTGATTACCTCATCGGCAAGAATGTTTGAAGCAGGACAAACCGATTACATCACCTATCTGAGAACGCTTTCGGATGCTTTTAATATTCAAGTGAAATACTTGGAAACAATACGAGCCTTCAATCAATCAACTATAAGTCTTAACTATTTAATAGGAAAGTAATGAAAACAATCAAAGCCTTTAAAACAATATCGCTGCTGCTTTTGCTAATCATTAATAGCACATCGCTATTTTCACACGGCGATGACGGGCACACGCATGGAAACGAAACCCCCTCTCTTTCCGAACAAACACAGAAGTATTTTACCTCAGAAGCAGTATCGGACAAATACGAGTTGTTGATTCGCTATGAGCATATTCATATAGGTGAACCCGCACACCTCACTTTGTTTGTGAGCGAATACGCCACCAACAAATCTGTTGACAAAGCCGACATAAAGATTGCTGCACAAGAAGACAGTCAGCTTGTGTTTAAAGTCGAACAAAGCGGGGAAGGAGCTTACACAGTCGAAACTACTTTTCCCGAAATGAAAAAGTATTCGTTAGCGGTAAACATAAACAGTTCTTTGGGTGCCGACCTCATTTTGCTTTCCAACATTGATGCGGGATTAGAAGTAGCACATGAAGCAGAAGAAGAAGAACATAAACATTTGGGGTTAGGGGATTGGCAAATATGGTTAGCTATCCTTGTTGCGTTGTTCGTAGGGTTGGGCATTGGATTACTGCTTCAAAAGCGAAACACAAACGCCGGAAGACAAATCATATCTTGCCTGTTTTTGTTTGCCTCTTGCTTAGTTCCCGTTCAA
Organism: uncultured Bacteroidota bacterium; assembly: GCA_937907475.1. Taxonomy (GTDB): domain Bacteria; phylum Bacteroidota; class Bacteroidia; order Chitinophagales; family UBA2359; genus UBA2359. The sequence continues at coordinate 35,442 of CALCIK010000226.1, forward strand.
CTCAACATTGCACACGGCGATGATGACCACGGAGCTGCGAAAACGGGCAATAATTTTTCAAACAGTTTCCAAGTTCCGAAAGAAACCCAATTTCTGTTTGATGTCTTTACCGAGAAAATCTCAGTCGGCACTTTTACGGGCAGCACCAAGCTATTCGGAACAATTATTCCGAGCAGTAACGGGCAGGCAGTGGTCAGCACACCACAAAACGGGAAAATCACTTCCTTGAATGTTCGTGTAGGGGGGCAAGTAAAGGCTGGGCAACAAATAGCGGTTATTGAGCAAAACATTGATGCGGGAACGCAGGTGGGCTTTTTATCTGAAAAAAACAACCTCACCGCCGAATACGATGCCGCCAAAAAAGAATTTGACCGCCTCAACTCCATTAAAGACATAGCTGCCAAAAAAGATGTGGACGAAGCAACAGCCCGTTTACAAAAAGCGGAAACCAATCTCCGTTTGTTTACAGGTAATCTGGGGAAAGCCCTCTCACTCACTGCTCCTATCAGCGGCATCGTTGCCAACTTCAATTTATCAATCGGGTCAACGGTGAGCGCAGGACAAACCCTTTTCACCATTACCAACCTATCGCAGATTTATGCCGAAGCACAGGTATTCGATAAAGATGCTCACAAAGTACAGGAAGGTGCAAAATTCACCATCGAATGTGTCAACAACGACAACCACAAAACAAGCGAGGTAAAACTACTTTCATTGGCTCAGGAAATCAACGCCACCAATCAATCACAACGAGTATTGTTTGAGTTGAAAAACCCGGATAGTGATTTTAAAATCGGCGAGTTTGTCAATATTCGTGTTTTCTCTTCCGAAAACTCCCAACAAATCGCCCTACCCAATTCGGCCATCACAGAGATTAACGGTAAACCGGTCGTGTTCATCAAAGATGCCGCCGAAACTTACACCGTGAGCTATGTCCAACTCGGTGAAGATAACGGCACTTCTACCGGCATCCTCAAAGGCATTGAAGAAGGTGAGCGGGTCGTTAACAATGCCAGCTACCAACTCAAAATGATTTATTTGAATCAATAGGTTGGAGATTGTTAGACGTCAGACACAAGACAATAGACACAAGACAATAAGCAATCGCAAATCTAATGTCTAAATTCGTAAATCGTAAATAAAAAATTACACCAATGAAAAATCAATTAATCTCATTAGCCGCATTGTTGGCTGTTACCACATTGTTCTTTCTTGCTTCCTGCAACACCAACAGCAACAAAGAAACCACCACCACAAGTGAACATGAACACACAGAAGGCGGCGATCACGTTCACATTTTTGCCTGCCCCATGCACCCCGAAGTTACGGGCAAAGAAGGCGACAAATGCTCTAAATGTGGAATGGCGTTAGTTCATAACGACGAAGCTCCGGCAAAAGGAAACTTTACCATGCAGTTTACTTCCCTACCGGAAACTATTGAAGCGGGGAAACCCTCAAAACTTGTTTTCACTCCCAAAAACAAAGACAACGAAAGTGCCGCAGTTCCTTTGGATGTTGAACACGAAAAGAAAATCCACTTGATTATAGTGAGCGAAGATTTATCGTGGTTCGACCATATTCACCCCGATTATCAGGCAGATGGTTCTTATACCGTAACCGAAACGTTTCCCAATGGAGGCAACTACATACTTTACGCAGATTACAAACCCAGCGGAAGTACTCATCAATTAGAGAAAATAAACGTGGCAGTAAAAGGAAAAACAGTAGCAGCGAAATCATACACCACTGTTCAAAACACTGCTACAAGTGCACCATTTTCGGTTACACTCAAGCCGGATGACGGAAAATTCATTTCAAACAATGCCATTCATTTTGATGGTGTGTTTACAAAAAGCGGTCAATCTTATGATGTCAACCAACTGCAAAATTACCTCGGTGCAAAAGGTCACATGGTTGCCATCAACACCGAAACCAAAGAATACGTGCATTTGCATCCCGAAGTAGAGGGAACAATTCTGCATTTTCACACTACCTTTGAAAAAGCAGGGAGCTACCGCGTATGGCTGCAATTTATGGCAGACGGCAAAATACACACCACCGACTTTTTTATTAAAGTAGAACAAGGTGAAGCAAAAGGAACTCCAACCGACCACGACCACGACCATAATCACGACGACCACAGCGGTCATTCACACTAATTTTAAAGGGAAAACAACAATCGTAGTACTTCAACATTATCATGCACCAGTTTTGGTGCAAGCAGTTTTGTATTAACCGATAGCGTTTTATATAACCAAGGCATTCTTCTCAGTCCTGCCGCCGGAGCTGTTTTAATGACCGTCAGCACCGTTGTCGTTGCCATCAATGCAAGTATGCTAAAAGTAAAAAACTAATTCATGCTCAATAGACTCATCAAATTCTCTCTCGAAAACCGCCTTTTTGTATTGGCTTCTGCGGCAATGCTTCTGGTGTATGGCGTTTTCACCATCATCAACCTGCCGGTAGATGTATTGCCCGACCTTAACCGTCCGCGGGTAACCATTTTCTTGGAAACCAACGGCATGGCTCCCGAAGAAATCGAAACGCAAGTGGTGCTGCCGGTTGAAACAGCTTTGAACGGTGCACCAAACGTGGAAGACGTGCGAAGCAGTTCGGCAATCGGTATCGGAATGGTCTTTGTTGAGTTTGATTGGAACACCGACATTTTCAGAGCAAGGCAATTGGTGTCCGAAAAACTCCAAACGGTGCAATTACCCAACGGCATTACCCCAGTCATGGGGCCAATTAGCTCCGTCATGGGGCAAATTATGATGGTGGGAATTTCGTCCGACAGTACTTCACCCGCTGAACTGCGAACCCTTGCCGACTTTACCATCCGCCGAAGGTTGATGAGCATCAAAGGCATTTCTCAGGTCATTGCAATCGGCGGCGAACGCTTGCAATATCAGGTGTTAATTTCATCCGCGAAACTGAAACAGTTTAACCTCTCTATTGACGATATTGACAAAGCCTTAACCCTTACCAACCAAAACAGCACAGGAGGGTTTTTTAATCAATACGGCTCGGAAGTCATCATCCGTAATGTAGGCAGGGCTTATTCATTGGAGGATTTATCAAGCACAGTAGTTGCTAACCGCGACGGGCTTCCGGTGTTGTTGTCGCAAGTAGCAGAAGTAAAATTTGGAGGGGCACAAAAAAGGGGGGATGCCGGCATCAACGGAAAACCCGCTGTTATTCTTACCATCGAAAAACAACCCGCTTACAGCACCGTTGCCCTTACCGATGAAGTCGAAAAAGCATTAGCAGAACTTCAAACCTCCTTACCCAAAGACATCCAACTCAATTCCAAAATTTTTCAGCAGAAGAATTTTATCAATGCCGCCTTGCACAATGTGGAAGCTGCTTTGCGCGATGGATTTATTTTAGTGGTCATCATTCTGTTTTTATTCTTACTCAATTTACGGACAACAGTTATTACCCTCACTGCTATTCCGTTGTCGTTAGTCATTACGGCTATTATTTTCAAGCTCTTTGGATTTAGTATCAACACACTAACTTTAGGCGGGCTTGCCATTGCCATAGGAGAATTGGTGGACGATGCCATTGTAGATGTCGAAAATGTTTTCAGGCGCATTCGCGAAAACAATCTTTCGGAAACCCAAAAGCCGTTGCTAAAAGTAGTCTATGAAGCAAGTAAGGAAATCCGCAATTCTATCGTCTATGCAACGGTGATTGTGGTGTTGGTTTTCCTTCCCCTGTTTTGGATGCAGGGCATCGAAGGAAAAATATTTGCCCCACTTGGGATTGCTTATATCACCTCCATCATAGCTTCGCTTTTTGTATCCCTCACTGTGACCCCTGTTTTGTGTTCTTATCTGCTCGGCGGCAGTAAAGTACATAGCGAAAAAGAAAGTTGGTTAGTACGTTTTCTCAAAAAACAAGACACAAAATTGCTTCATTGGGGTTTGGCAAGACCGAAAATCATTATCGGTGGTGCAAGCCTTCTGATTATCGCATCCATCAGCATCGTTCCCTTTTTTGGAACGGAATTTTTACCCCCCTTCAACGAAGGTTCTTTTACCATCAACCTTTCCACACCCGCAGGAACTTCTTTGGAAGAAAGCAACAAAATTGGAACGATGGCAGAAGGACTGATGCTGCAAGTTCCCGAAGTAGAATTTGTCAGCCGCCGAACCGGACGTGCCGAATTGGACGAACACGTTGAACCGGTTTCCAATTCCGAAATTGATGTGCAACTAAGAGCTACTGCCGAAAGAAACCGTGATGAAATCATTGCCGACATCCGCAGCAAATTAGACATTCTCAAAGGGGTAACCGTGAATGTAGGGCAACCCATTTCGCACCGTTTAGACCATTTGCTTTCAGGAGTTCGGGCACAAGTAGCCATCAAACTTTTCGGAAGCGATTTGACTGACTTGCGCACCAATGCCAACCAAATATCTGAAACGATAAAAAAAATTCCCGGAGTGGTGGATGTGCAGATTGAAAAACAAGTCATGGTACCGCAATTGCTCATCAAGGTCAACCGCGATGCTTTACAACGATACGGTTTGCAAGCCGGTAAAGTAGCACAGGATTTGGAAATTTTTTACAACGGAAAAGTAGTCGGACAAATCTTAGACGGCAACAAAACCTTTGACATCCTCCTGCGCACCACAAGTGAAGAGCGCACCAACATCGAATCTATTCGCAACACATTGATTGATGCACCCGACGGAACGCTTATCCCCTTGCAACAAATAGCACACATTGAAAACACGACAAGCATCAACAGCATCATGCACGAAAACACACAGCGCAAGATTACCATCAGTTGCAATGTTCAGGGCAGGGATTTAGGCACAACTGTTCAGGAGATTCAAAACAATATCGCAGAAAAGGTAAAACTCCCGCAAGGTTATTTCGTACAATACGGTGGTCAGTTTGAAAGTCAAAAATCGGCTTCTCGTCTCATTCTTTTTCTAAGTATTTTTTCATTGGCAGGAGTTTTTCTGGTACTCTATTCGCATTTCAAATCCGTTCAAATTACCCTTCAAATCATGCTCAACATTCCATTGGCATTGATAGGAAGTGTCATCACCGTCATGTTAACAGGCGGAACTTTTTCGGTAGCCACCTTAGTAGGTTTTATCACCCTTACCGGTATCGCCTCCCGAAACGGCATCATGATGATTTCGCACTACATCCACCTGATGGAACACGAAGGAGAAACCTTTAACCGTCAAATGATTATTCGCGGATCGCTCGAAAGGTTAGTGCCAGTTTTAATGACCGCATTAGTGGCAGCACTTGCCCTCATCCCACTTACTTTAGACTCTCAAGCATCGGGAAAAGAAATCCTTTACCCCGTTGCCACTGTTATTCTCGGAGGGTTAATCAGCAGCACCTTGTTAGACATGATTGTAACCCCTGTTGTGTTTCACACCTTCGGTGAAAAAGCAGTCAGGAATTACTTTAGTAATAAAAAGGACAAAATTTGATTGTTTTTTGAAAAATATTAGACTTTAGATTTTAGACGTTAGAGGCTGTACGAAAAGTACTTAATATCTTTTTACAATAATTGAAATCATAGC
>CALCIK010000227.1 GCA_937907475.1 uncultured Bacteroidota bacterium
ACATGCGGAAAGTCTATCGAATTGTGCGGAACAATTATCTATACATGCGGAAAGTTTTTCGAATTATGCTGAGAGGGGATAAAAGAGGAATAAAAAAAAGCCTTTTGTTAAAAGAGGGCTAACAAAAGGCTTTTAATATTTGTGTTTGAAACTTCTAACCGTTATGGGTTGGGAGGAGAAGGGGGATTTTTTTTGCTTTGAACATTGAGTTGTTTTAGGTTGGCAGTAAAATTAAGCCGGTCTTTGTTTGTTTTGTCATTTTTAAAAACTTTAGCACCGATTTTTGAGATGGCCATTACTTTTTGGTAAATGCCGTTGATTTGCGCGACTGCAGCTTCAGAGATGTTTTTTCTCATGCCTTTGGCTACCTCTTGGGTAATGTTTGCGTTTTTGAGGCTATCGGAAAAATTGGTTACTTTGTTGATGACAACAGTAGGGATTCCGGCAGCGTTTAGTTCGGTGATAAGTGTCGGGGTCATATTGACCTTAAATTTGGTGAGGAGTTCGACAAATGATTCTTGGTCTCCATTTCTTAAACCGGCATAGTGTTGTTTGAAGCCGAGTTGGTTAAGGATTTCGTTTTGACGGTCTTTATTGGCAGCAAAATCAACTTCGACCTGAATTTTGAACATCGAAAGTGCATCGTAAGCCTTAGGCATCAAGGCGTAAAGAGCATAAGTGGCTTCTCTCATGTCTTTGGCGTTGTCAACACCGAGCGCAGTGGTATAAACGCCTTGTATTTCGGTAATCAAGTCTTCGAAGTAGGGGTCTGCCCATTGTGGTCGGCTGGGGGTAAGCTCCGCCACTAAAGTTTTGGCGTTTTCTGCTATTGTTTCGCCAACAACGAGTACTTCAACGTCTTTTGCATTGTAAAGTCTGACTACTTTTGTCATGATTTAAAATTTTTTGGTTTGATAAATGAATGATTGGTTTTAAGGGTGGGTAATTGTTTCGATAGGGTGAAACAATCGTATATTAAAACGAGAAACTTTTGCGTTTAGTTGCTTGGGGGGTGGGGGAATTTATACTTTTTTTTGTTTTTTTTAGAAACGGGTGGGTGTGTTTCTTGAATTGGGTAGTTGTGAATGGTGGATGGTGAACGAGCAAAAGGCAGTTATCCCCTAACTACTAACCGCATTGTTTTTTGTACCTTTGTCGCCGATTGATTAAAAACATTTTTAAACTCCATTCCCAAACGCGATTATTGCTTATGAAATTCGGAACTAAAGTTATTCATGCCGGTATTCAGCCCGATCCGACTTCGGGTGCTATTATGACCCCCATTTTTCAAACCTCGACTTATGTGCAGGATGCTCCGGGAGTACATCATGGTTATGAATACGGACGCACTCAAAATCCCACGCGCACCGTTCTTCAAAACAATCTTGCCATGCTTGAAAATGCCCGTTACGGCGTTTGTTTTGCAAGCGGATTGGCTGCTACCGATGCTGTGATGCGCATTTTGCAACCCGGCGATGAGGTCATAGCAGGTAATGATTTATATGGCGGCACTTACCGTTTGTTTGTTCGGGTTTTTCAAAAATACGGCATCAAGTTCCATTTTGTAGATTTGCTCAACACAGAAAATATTAAGCCGTTCATCAATGAGCGCACTAAAATGGTATGGATAGAAACGCCTACCAACCCCATGTTGGGAATTATAGACATTGCAGCAGTTGCCGATATTTGTAAAACTAATGGTTTGCGCTTTTGTGTAGATAATACTTTTGCATCCCCTTATTTACAAAACCCACTCGACTTGGGTGCTGATGTAGTTGTACATTCTGTAACCAAATATTTGAACGGACATTCTGATGTGATTATGGGGGCGGTGATGTGTAACGATGATGCGTTCCACCAACACCTTACCTTTCACCAAAATGCAGTTGGGGCTGTGCCCGCACCAATGGATTGTTTTTTGGTGTTGAGGGGGGTGAAAACATTGCATCTTCGCATGGAAGCACATTGCAAAAATGCCGCTACGGTGGTTGCTTTCTTACAACAACACAAAGCCATTGCTAAAGTATATTACCCGGGTATTGAAACTCACCCCAATCACGACATTGCCAAAAAGCAAATGCGCGGTTTTGGCGGAATGGTATCGTTTACCCTTATCAAGGATACGATGGAAGCGGCTACTAAGGTATTGTCCAATACACATTTATTCGCCTTAGCCGAGTCTTTGGGGGGAGTAGAATCGCTTATCGGTCATCCGGCTACGATGACTCATGCCTCCATCCCATTAGAAGAACGGAGGAAAACAGGAGTGCTCGACTCGTTGTTGCGTTTAAGCGTTGGCATCGAAGATGTGGATGACCTGATTGCAGATTTGAAACAAGCATTAGACCTTGTTTTGTAATCATCATGAGGTGGTTATTTGAATCCTTAAACAGTCAGAGGCTGTCCGAAAAGTCTTCTTTTTTACGACCATTTTAGTTCCTAAGTTGTATTTGACTACTAGCGAACTTTGTGTAAATCTTTTCGGCCTTCACGGTAAAAATTTAAACGCAAAGTAGCGCAAAGTTAACCGCAAAGTTTCGCAGCGTTGCATAGGGTTTACTTTGCGTTACTCTGCGAACTTTGCAGTAAAATCATAAACGTTTATTTGGTAAATGGTTTATGATAAAAGGGTAATGGGTTAAAAGCAATTAACCACTAATAATTTGTAACTACTTAGCACCCCCTAATGAAAAATCAAAAATAGTGTAACTTTACGTT
>CALCIK010000228.1 GCA_937907475.1 uncultured Bacteroidota bacterium
ATTAGTGTGTCTAACTAAACTGTCCAACATAAAAAGCGGGTTTTAGGTACACGCCAAAAAAGAAAGCAAGAAATCAAACAACATCGAATATGAGTGCCTTTACAATACTTCAACAAATTGCCTTGTCATTTCCCGAAACGACAGAAGAACCTCATTTTGAGAATACGTCTTTTAGGGTGAAAAAGAAGATTTTTGCTACCTTTGATTATACACATAGCCGAGCATGTTTAAAATTTTCAGAAATAGACCAAAGTGTATTTTCGTGTATTGACAAAAACGTCATCTATCCCGTACCGAATAAATGGGGTAAACAAGGTTGGACGTTTGTTCAGCTTGAAAATTTGGATAGAGAAATTCTTGTTGACGCTTTAACAACGGCTTATTGCACAGTCGCCCCTAAAAAATTGGCAGAACAGGTGCGACCGAGTGAGGAGATATAATGATTGATGAAAACCAACCCAATCAACATATTATGTCACTACAAGTAATTGGCGCAGGAGTAGGGAGAACCGGAACGGAATCTCTCAAGTTGGCACTCGAACAACTCGGATTTGGCAAGTGCTACCACATGTTTGAACTCATGAAAAACCCAAACCATTTGGTGGAATGGGAAAAATTGGAAGCCGGTCAACTGCCCGACTATGGTAAACTATTCGTCGGTTATTCCTCTTCTGTTGATTTCCCGGCATGTATCTATTACAAAGCGTTTTTGGAACGGTATCCCGATGCCAAAGTGATATTGACCGTGCGCAATGCCGATCAATGGTTTGACAGTGCCTCGAAAACCATATTTAAGCCAATACCCGGATTTCTGTTGGGCTTTTTAAAAATCATGGGAATATTTTTCCATAAAGCGAAAGCGTTTCCATTAGGTTATGATTATGCCAAACGCATAGTACACCAACATTTTTTCGATGGGAAAACTACTGATAGGGAACATTGTATAGCGGTATATCAAGCATGGAACGAAGAGGTTAAACGCAATGTGCCTGCCGATAAACTCCTTGTTTTTGAGGTAAAACAAGGATGGGAACCGCTGTGTCGTTTTTTAAATGTTCCGGTTCCTCAAAACCCATTCCCGCAAGCCAACAAAGACAAATCTTTTTTGAAGAATATATCCAAAAAGATATTTTCGTCAGGGAAATGATGCCTGTATTTCTGTCAACTCAATAGCATCTACTATAAACCCGATGCCTTCATAACAGCCCGGGTGAATTGTTTCTATTCCGACCGAATGTAAACTCCATTGCTTTCATTTCTAATAAACAGCAGCAATACATAGTGTTTCTGTACTTCAAAAACTTGTCAAAACACGAAGCTTAAAATTGTTTCATAAACGTTAGATATTATGTTTCTCACGTTAAAACAGGCATAACCACTATACCATTTGGTTACTGAGTAATAAAATTTCCACTGCTTCGTAATTGACCACTCCAAATCGTTTTGATTTGGTCAATAAAAGCCTATTTTTGCGCTCACTTTCCTATAAGTAAGCCTTAAACCAATACACCACTATGAATTTACACGAATATCAGGCAAAAGAGTTGATGCAACAATTTGGAGTACCCATTCAACGCGGAATGATCGCCTATACAACAGACGAAGCAGTCGCCGTTACCCGTCAACTACAAGAGGAAACTGGCACTGCTTGGGTGGTGATTAAAGCCCAGGTACACGCCGGTGGACGAGGTAAAGCAGGTGGGGTAAAATTGGCCAAAAACTTAGACGAAGTGCGCGAAAAAGCCGGTGCTATCTTGGGTATGTTGTTAGTTACCAAGCAAACCGGCGAAGAAGGTAAATTAGTGCGCAAAGTACTCATAGCCGAAGACGTGTATTATCCCGGTGAATCGGAAACCAAAGAGTATTATCTGAGTATTTTGGTGGACAGGGAAACCGGTCGCAACGTCATCATCTATTCGACCGAAGGAGGAATGGATATTGAAGAAGTGGCAGAACACACCCCACACTTGGTACACAAAGAATGGATAGAAGCCGGGCTGCCGTTAATGCCTTTTCAAGCGCGAAGAATTGCATTTAACCTAGGGCTAACATCCGGTAAAGCCTATAAAGAACTAATGCACTTTCTGCCAAAACTTTATACCGCCTTTACCCATTCAGATGCCTCAATGATGGAAATTAACCCATTGTTCAAAACATCAGATGACCGCATCATAGCCGTTGACGGAAAAATGAGCATAGACGACAACGCCCTGTACCGTCAACCCCATTTAGCCGAAATGCGCGATTTGTTGGAAGAAGACCCCACCGAAGTAGAAGCCGGTAAATTCAACCTGAACTTTGTAAAGTTGGATGGTAATGTAGGTTGTATGGTAAATGGTGCGGGACTTGCTATGGCAACCATGGACATCATCAAACTTGCCGGTGGAGCCCCAGCCAACTTCTTAGACGTTGGCGGTACGGCAAACGCCGAAACTGTAGAGGCCGGATTTAGAATCATCCTCAAAGACCCCAACGTCAAAGCCATCTTGGTCAATATTTTCGGCGGAATCGTCCGATGTGACCGTGTAGCCAACGGCATCGTTCAAGCCTATACCAATTTAGGCAACGTAAACATCCCCATCATCGTAAGACTACAAGGCACAAACGCCGAAATTGCCAAAGACATCATAGACCAATCGGGCTTAAAAGTAGTATCCGCCATCCTGCTCAAAGAAGCCGCCGAAAAGGTACAGACTATTTTGGCGGGGTAGGGTTTAATGGCTTAGGCTAGATTCAAGTAGTAAATGCAACTATATTGTTCGTTGCATGATGCAAGTTAATAAATTCAATTAGCACTAAAATCCAAGTTTTCTTCTTGGACTATTGTTAATACTCATCAGTGGTTCTTCCATCTGTTTGTCTGAAATCTGGGTAAAGTCTGTGCTTGGGGGGAAATCGTCTTACTATGCTATTAGTATTTTTGTTAGTGCCTCTTTCCCATCAGCGGTAAGGATGCGCAAAATAAACAGGGGTGTTTAAGATTCCCTGTAAAGCTTTATGCCCTGCAAATTCGGAACCATTGTCAAAGGCAGTGGTTTGTTGAGCGTGATTAATCGCTCCCTTTGCATTGAAAAATATAGGCTTGTTTTTTGTCCTCTCTACTGTCGCATTTCCCATTTAAATCCAAATATATCTCTTAATAGTCAATCAATATAGTTTTTAATGATTTCATTAATATAGATTCCTTAATTTTGCACTAAAAGTGAAAATCCTTAAATCTTTATCCATAAGCCATGAGCCAACTTGCCTTAGACCTTATAGCACAAGAAGCCATCCAAAAAACCGGCTACCTTGAACTGGGTAATTGCGGACTAACCCCCGACAACCCCCTGCTGCAACAAGTATGGGAGGAGTTGGGTAAGCTCACCCACTTGGAAACGCTGATATTGAGTAAAAGTTGGGAGGAGAAGATGTTTGATTTAAATTTTTCAAACAAGAAAGCAGAAAATTCCAACTTCTTGGCAGAACACCCAAGCACATTGCAACATTTAATCAACTTGACAACTTATACCTGTGGTAGTGTGGGTTTGTCTCTTGTTGATAGATGGCAAATAACCGAAATTCCTATATTCGCCTATCCCAATAAGTTACTTCACCTAAATTTAGGTAGTAACAATATTTCCCAAATACAAGGCTTAAATAACCTGCTCAATTTACAGACTTTATCACTTAGCAATAATAAAATTATAAAGATAGAAAATTTAGACAACCTGCCCGATTTGCAGGTGTTAGACCTTAGCTACAACATACTCACCAAGATTGAAAACCTAGGCAACCTGCCCAATTTGGAGACGTTAAACCTTAGCCACAACCAACTCGCCAAAATAGAAAACTTAGACAACCTGACCAGTTTGCTGAGGTTAGACCTTGACTTTAACCGACTTACCAAGATAGATAACTTAGATAATCTGCCCAATTTGCTGAGGTTAAACCTTGACTTTAACCGACTTACCAAGATAGATAACTTAGATAATCTGCCCAATTTGCTGAGGTTAAACCTTAGCAGTAACCAACTTACAAAGATAGATAACTTAAATAATCTGCCCAATTTACGGTATTTACGCCTTAGCAGCAACCCACTCACCATGATAGAAAACTTAGATAAACTGCCCAATTTGCAGATGTTAAACCTTAGCAGTAACCAACTTACAAAGATAGATAACTTATCTAATCTGCCCAATTTGCAGATGTTAAACCTTAGCAGTAACCAACTTACAAAGATAGAAAACTTAGATAAACTACCCAATTTGCAGTGGTTAGACGTTAGCAGTAACCAAATTACAAAGATAGAAAACTTAGATAAACTACCCAATTTGCAGATGTTAAACCTTTACAGTAACCAACTAACCAAGATAGAAAACTTTTCTAATCTGCCCTATTTGCAGACGCTATCCCTCACTGTAAACCAACTCACCAAAATAGAAAACTTAGATAACCTGCCCGATTTGCTGGAGTTAGACCTTAGCTCTAACCAACTCACTAATATTGAAAACTTAGACAACCTGCCCAATTTGGAGACCTTAAACCTTGAATACAACAACATCACTACCCCCATTACCCTTACCTTTTTACAGCAGTTTCCTAAATTGGAGGAATTAGGTTTTCGTGGCAACCCTGTACCCAATATCCAATCCGAATTAATTTCGGATAGTAATTGTTTCCCCGCCCTACGTACCTACCTACAAGACTTAGGAGAAGGCGGCGAACCCAACAACGAAGTAAAAGTACTGTTTATAGGCAATGGCAATGTGGGTAAGACACAAATAGCCGGACGCTTGGCATGGCAAGAGAAGTTTGTTTTTAATACACAGCACCACTCTACCCATGCTATATGTTTGCTAAAGCGGCATTTACCCACCACCCTGCTGCCACAAGGGTTGCAACTCAATCTTTGGGATTTGGGGGGGCAGGATGTATACCATGCCACCCACCGCTTGTTTATGCGCACCCGCGCCTTGTTTTTGTTAGTTTGGGATAAAGAAAACGAAGCCGCCCTATTCCATACTTACCAAAACCGGCAGTACGACAACGAAAAACTGCTCTACTGGCTCAGCTTTGCGCAGTATTTTGGCATAGGCAGCCCTGTTTTGGTGGTGCAAAACAAAATAGATGCCACCTCCCATTTACACGACCCCTACCCGTATCCAAGAGTTCAAAATGAGTTAAAAACTAAATTTCCCGCCATAGTTGATTTTATAGGGGTAAGCACCAAAACAGGCAAGGGTTTTATAGTACTGGCAGATGCCATAGAGCGTTTGTTTACCGAAAACCCCACCCTCCGCAACGATTTATTAAACAAGCCCCTGCCCAAAACATGGTTGCAAGTGCGCCACCGCATACGCCAAGAGCAAGAAAACGAAAAAGGCTTAGACCTTATACCTTTCAGCCTTTTTGAACAATGGTGCCATGATGCTGGCATAGCCGCTTCTGCCCCCACCCTTGCCCATTTTTTACACCAAACCGGCGTTGTGTATTACCAACCTCCCTATTTTTCTGGGCAAATTATCCTAAATCAGGCATGGGCAATAGAAGCCGTTTACCAAGTCCTTGACCGCGAAGGCGATTATTTTGAGATATTGGAATATCGCCAAGGAACATTAGATTATACTACCCTATGCAGAATTTGGGCAAAAAATACCAATGATGAGCGTAACTTGTTTATAGATTTTATGTTGAGCAGCGAGTTGTGTTTTGAAACCACCCCAAACAAAAAATACCATACGCCCTTACAAGAGCGCACTTTTACCGTACCACAAGCTTTGCCCCCCACAGAGCCGCCCTCTATTGCCACAGAGCAAACCCGCCTGCAAGCAAATGAAACTATTACACGGTCTTATACCTTTTTACCCTCCATCTTTATACAGCGTTTTATGATTAGGGCGCATCGATTTTCGGAACATCGGTATATGTGGCAGCACGGCATCGGTTTATATAATACTGATGAAGCGTATGCCGTAGTAAGGGCAAATTATACGCACGGTCAGCACACCATTACCATTCATTACAATGCAGCCGCCGTAGCCAGCAAATTGCTACAAGCTATAGAAGAAGAAGTGCAAATTTTAGAAGCCGAAGATAAAGACCAATCTAAACCATTTAAAGAAAAATCGGGTTTTAAAGCATTGAACTATTATCAAAAACCAAAAACTGAATCAGTTATGTCCCAAAACAAACTTAACCTTTTCATTTCGTACTCGCCCGAAGATGAAACCTTTAAAAAAGCATTTGATAAGCATTTAACAAGCCTTAGACGAAGTGAGCAAATTGCTACTTGGGATAGCAGTAACGTGTTGGCAGGCAGTAATTTAAGCTCTGCCATAGAAGGCCTTCAAAATGCCCATGTCATTCTAATTTTAGTAAGTACCAACTACATTTCAGATGATAAATTGTGGAAACAGCATTTGCTAAATGCTATATATCGGCATGAACGAGGTTTTGCCCGCATAATCCCCATAAAAATTACCGATTTTGACGATAAAAATCTCCCCTTCAGCAAAATACAGGGACTGCCCCGAAATGGAAAAGCCATAGGCTCACCTAACAACAATGCAGCATGGTTAGAAGTAGCCAAAGAAATTCGCGCAGTGGTAGAGGATATGTTGGCAAAAGGCATTGGCGTTCAAAATAATATACCACCACAGTACAAGCAAGAAGGACAGGGTAATAACAAACCAAAGGATAACCCATATCCACAGAGCAAAGAGAAGAAAAAAGTACTCTTTATTTGCTCCAGCCCAAGTAATGTGGATGTAACCCTAAATTTTGGTACCGAGTTTCGAAATATCGCAGATGCGCTCAATAGTAGCTCTCATAGGCAAAAATTCAACATCTCTATTAAAACCGGTGTACAATTTGACGAACTTACACGGTTGTTATTACAAGAAAAATCCGATGTACTGCATATTTCCATGCACAGTTCACTTGAAAAAGGTGGTTTATTATTTGAGTACAAAGATAGCAGCTTACAACCGCTTAACCCTGAATCCCTAACAGGTATGATACGAATTGCAAACTACCAATTAGATTTGGTAGTTTTGAGCGCTTGTAACTCAAAAGCTCACGCAGTAGCTGTTGCCAGCCTTACTACTGTTGCAAATGTAATTGGCATGAATGATTTAATTTCGGACGAAGCGGCAGCTTATTACGCTGAGAAATTTTATGAAATTTATTTTGACCATCAAAATGTCTTGCAAGCTCACCAAAATGCTCAAGAATCGTTAAAAGCTAACAGCAGAATTGGAGATCATACTATCTTTGCGGAAGTTCCTTATATCCAAAAATTAAACAACCACATACTACCATGAGTGAATTTCAAACAATTTTACAGAGTTACCACTATAATAGTGTAGTGCTACCCAGAACAGGCATAAAGCCACTACAAATGTTGAAACAAGACCAAAAAGGCACTGTTACTTCATTAGACATGAACATAGATGATTTTTTTAAGCCCGATATTGTGGCGAAGCCTAGCACTAAAACCGAAAAAGTCATCAGCATACAAGATGAACGCAAAGTAGATGTTAATGGCAAAGTAGATATTAGTTTTTTGGAACAACTACTTGCTAAATTTGGAATAGGCAGTATAAATGCCCATTTTAAATCAGCACCAAATTTTACTATTAGGGTTGGTATCAACAATATTGAAGTAGATACAATTGGGCTTGGAACATTAGATAGATTTCTTAGTACTTCCATTTTACAAGAAAAAGAATTCGGGACATGGGGGAAAGAATTAAAAGATAGTAATTTGTTCGTAATAACCAGTGTTTTGAAATCAAATGAAATAAACATCACCGTTGAATCAAACAGCAGTTTAGACACCGGTGCTGCAGTTAAATTAGAAAACATCATTGATTTCAATGCCGGCTATGACAAAACAAATCTAAAAGATTATAGTCTGAAACACGAAAGTGAGAGCGAGCAAATGGTATTCGGAATTAGAGGCGTTAGGATAAACTATGACAAACCGGGCTTGTTTGACCGCAGTGAAAAAGTCCGATTTACCATAGGAAAAGAGCTCAATAATGTTGTCATGAAAGGCGTAGAAGATATAGAACCAATTTGGTTAGACGCTACTAATTGGGATTTAACACCACCTGTTCGCGACTAATAATGTCTGCCCCGTTTTTTATTTCCCCCTATCGGAAAAGCACCCCCGTTACCCCCAAGGATTTATATAGGTAATAGCGTGCAACTTTATGTTGCTTCGTGTTCTTTGTATTTCACCTCGTTTGCTTGGTGGTTAGCAACCATTTAACCACCAAGCAAATAAAGGCGGGCACAAAACGCACAAAAGTATACTGCGCCAAGCCTTAAACCAAGCCCCCAAGATGATATAGAAATTGTACAGTTGCAAGCCCGCCTCAGCAGTGTAGAACAGCAAGAGTGCCTGGGTACTATCTCCTATGACAATGCCCGATTAGAGAAGAACCAAATTACCGCCGCCCTGCTTAGTTGGTTAGGCAAACAATAAGTTTTGCAAATTTTATTATTTGGTTATTTTTGTGCAAAGAGAAGGGAAGCCTTACAAAACTCCTGTAATTCTTAATCCATAAGCCATGAGCCAACTTGCCTTAGACCTTATAACCCAAGAAGCCACACAAAAAACCGGCTACCTTGAACTGGGTAAATGCGGACTAACCCCCGACAACCCTCAGCTGCAACAAGTATGGAAGGAATTAGGTAAACTCAGCCACTTGCAAACACTGATTTTGAGTGATGCGTGGTGGGAGTGGGATGGTGAAAAGAAATATTGGAAAGAAAAGCAAAGTCAAAATTCAGGAAACGATAACTTTTTGGCAGAACACCCCGATACGCTGCAAGAATTGTATAATTTAACAACCTACATTTGCGGGGGATTTCGGGATAATAGATGGCAAATAAGCAAAATCCCCCAATTTGCCAGCCCCAATAAATTGCTATACTTATATTTAAGTGTCAATCAAATTGCCCGAATAGAAAACCTAGAAAACCTGCCCGATTTGCAGGTATTAGACCTTAGCGGTAACCAATTCACTAAGATAGCAAACTTAGATAACCTGCCCAAGTTGGAGCGGTTAAACCTTAACAACAACTACCTCACCAAGATAGAAAACTTAGATAACCTGCCTAAGTTGCAAGAGTTAATGTTTGGTTACAACCAACTCTCTAAGATAGAAAACTTAGAGAGGCTGCCCAATTTGCAGGGGTTATTCCTAAACAACAATCAACTCAGCATTATAGAAAACTTAGATAGGCTACCTAAATTGAAAAAGTTAGCCCTTGTAAATAATAAAATTGCTAAAATAGGGACTACGTTTGACTTGCCTTGTTTAGAAAAATTAGACCTAAGCAAACATCAACTTACCAAAATAGAAAATTTAGATAAACTGCCCAATTTACATGAGTTAGACCTAAGCCATAATTACCTCACCAAGATAGAAAACTTGGATAGTTTGTATAATTTACAAGTGTTGAACCTTGAAAGCAACCAACTCACCAAGATTGAAAACTTAGATAACCTGCCCAATTTGCATGAACTAAAATTTGGGAGTAATCAACTTGCCAAGATTGAGAACTTAGATAACTTACCTAAGTTAAAAAAACTGTATTTTAGTTTAAGGTTTTCTCCAAATTATGGGAACGCACTCGCTAAGATTGAAAACTTAGATAATCTATCAAATTTGGAGGAGTTATATCTTGGAGGCAACCGCATCACCAAGATAGAAAACTTAGATAGACTATCTAATTTACACAGATTAGATATTTGGGCTAACTCACTCACTAAAATAGAAAATTTAGACAACCTACCAAATTTACAATGGCTAACTCTTGGTAATAATGGAATTACCAAAATAGAAAATTTAGACAACTTATTACTACTAAAAACTTTAGACCTCAGCGTCAATCTAATCACCAAGATAGAAAACTTAGATAAGCTGCTCAATTTGCAGGGGTTATTTCTTAACTTCAACCAACTCACCAAGATAGAAAATTTAGATAGCTATCTCAATTTGCAGGGGTTAGACCTTAGCAATAACAAAATCACCACCCCCATTACCCTTACCTTCTTGCGGCAGTTCCCTAAATTGTATTCGTTAAATTTGAGCAGTAACCCCATATCCAATATCCAATCCGAAATAATTTCGGATAGTGATTGTTTACCCACCCTACGCACCTACCTACAAGACTTAGAAGAAGGCGGCGAACCCAACAACGAAGTAAAAGTACTGTTTATAGGCAATGGTAATGTGGGCAAAACACAAATAGCCGGGCGCTTGGCGTGGCAAGATAAGTTTGTTTTTAATATACAACACCACTCTACTCATGCCATTTGTTTGCTTAGGCGGCATTTACCCACCACCCTGCTACCACAAGGTTTGCAACTCAACCTT
The DNA here is from genome assembly GCA_937907475.1 of uncultured Bacteroidota bacterium. Taxonomy (GTDB): domain Bacteria; phylum Bacteroidota; class Bacteroidia; order Chitinophagales; family UBA2359; genus UBA2359. Next base: position 10,374 of record CALCIK010000228.1, read on the forward strand.
TGGGATTTTGGGGGGCAAGCTATGTACCATGCTACTCACCGTTTGTTTATGCGCACCCGCGCCTTGTTTTTATTGGTTTGGGACAAAGAAAACGAAGCCGCTCCGTACCATATTTGGGAAAACCGGCAGTACAACAATGAAAAACTGCTCTACTGGCTCAGTTATGCGCAGTATTTTGGCAAGGGTAGCCCTGTTTTGGTGTTACAAAACAAAAAAGATGCCACCGCCCATTTACCCGACCCCTACCCGCCGCTGCCGGTACAGCGGGAGCTAAAAAACAAATTTCCCGCCATAGTTGATTTTATATGGGTAAGTGCTAAAACCGGCAATGGTTTTAGAGTGCTGGTAGATACCATAGAGCGTTTGTTTACCCAAAACCCCACCCTCCGCAACGATTTAGTAAACAAACCCCTGCCCAAAACTTGGTTGCAAGTGCGCCACCGCATACGCCAAGAGCAAGAAAAAGAAGAAGGCTTGCCCATTATACCGTTCAGCCTTTTTGAACAATGGTGCCAAGATGCCGGCATAGCCACCTCTGCTCCTACCCTTGTCTATTTTTTACACCAAACCGGGGTTTTGTATTACCAACCTCCCTATTTTTCGGGGCAAATTATCCTAAATCAGGCATGGGCAATAGAAGCTGTTTACCAAGTCCTTGACCGCGAAGGCGATTATTTTGAGCTATTGGAACATTACCAAGGAAAATTAGATTATACCACGCTATGCAAAATTTGGGCAAAAAATACCAATGATGAGCGCAACTTGTTTATAGATTTTATGTTGAGCAGCGAGCTGTGTTTTGAAACCACCTCATTTGAAAAATACAATGCCAGCTTACAAGAGCGCACTTTTACCATACCGCAAGCATTGCCCACCACAGAGCCGCCCACTATTGCCACAGAGCAAACCCGTCTGCAAGCAACTGAAATTGCTACACGATCTTATGACTTTTTACCCTCCGTCTTTATACAGCGTTTTATTATTAGAGCGCATCGGTTTTCGGAGCATCAGGATATGTGGCAGCATGGCATTGGTTTGTCTTATACTAAAGAAGATTACGCCGTAGTAAGGGCAAATTATACGCTCGGTCAGCACACCATTACCATTCATTACAACCCAGCCGCCGATGCAAGTGGATTACTAAAAGCCATTCAAGAAGAACTGCAAATTTTAGAAGCCGAAGATAAAGACCAACCTAATCTATTTAAAGAAAATTCGGGTTTTAAAGCATTGAATTATTACCAAAAACAGGAGATTAAGCCACTCATGACCCAAAACAAACTTAACCTTTTCATTTCGTACTCGCCTGAAGATGAAGCCTTTAAAAAAGCATTAGATAAGCATTTAACAAGCCTTAAACGAAGTGAGCAAATTGCTACATGGGATAGCAGTAACGTTTTAGCAGGCAGCAATTTAAGCTCTGCCATAGAAAGCCTTCAAAATGCCCATGTCATTCTAATTTTAGTAAGTACCAACTACATTTCAGATGATAAATTGTGGAAACAGCATTTGCTAAATGCTATATATCGGCATGAACGAGGTTTTGCCCGCATAATCCCCATAAAAATTACCGATTTTGACGATAAAAATCTCCCCTTCAGCAAAATACAGGGATTGCCCCGAAATGGAACATCCATAGGCTCACCCAACAACGATGAAGCATGGGTAGAAGTAGTCAAAGAAATTCGCGCAGTGGTAGAGGATATGTTGGGAATAGGCATTTGTATTTTTCGGTAATCGGTAGCAGCGGGTTGTCGGGGATGGCAGGTTTCAATCTCCATCGCAATATAGCTTTAATACTACCTGCATTTCATTTTTCCTATAAGTGGCAGAATAAAGCACAGAAAAGCCCTGCTCTTGTATGTTACAAAATATCAGCCTGTAAAAATGCCCTCTACTACTATTTTTAAGACGTTTATACTTTTCTTTGTTCAAGATGAACGAAAAACCCAAAAGTTGCGGTTGCTTATGTGACAAATTCTTTTTAAACATAAGTGCTATAACTGTTTAAGTGCAAAACCACTATGTTGTGTTTTTGGTGACAAGCAAAAGATAAACCTTTTATAGTAAATTCATTCTACCCAACAAACACCCGCTCTTCCTTGTTATCAAAAAGTTCCATCTATTTTACCCATGCCTACTCCTACTATTAAGAATTACCTCTCCTTAATTAAGTTCAGCCATACTATTTTTGCATTGCCTTTTGCGGTGGTAGGATTTTTTTTAGCTACCCAACATTTTCATTATCCTTTTGAGTGGTATAAGTTATTGTTAGTGGTGTTGTGTATGGTTTTTGCACGAAGTGCCGCAATGGCTTTTAACCGGTATGCCGACTACCGATACGATGCTCAAAACCCGCGTACTGCAATTCGCGAAATTCCGGGGGGTATTATCCGACCAACCAATGCACTGCTGTTTGTGGTGGTCAATTGTTTGTTGTTTGTAGCAGCAACTTGGTTTATCAATCCGCTTTGTTTTTACCTTTCTCCTGTGGCGTTGTTGGTCGTTTTGGGATACAGCTACACTAAGCGGTTTACCGCCCTTTGCCATTTTATACTCGGTATCGGGTTGGGGTTAGCACCCGTTGGCGCTTTTTTGGCTGTCAGCAGCCAATTTGAATGGCTGCCGGTGCTGTTTGGTTTTGCAGTCTTGTTTTGGGTGAGTGGCTTTGATATTATCTATGCCCTGCAAGACGAAGAGTTTGACAAAACGCTGGGTCTCAACTCCATCCCCGCTTGGTTGGGTAAGAAAAAAGCCTTGTATCTTTCAAACGCTTTGCACTTCATTTCTGCCATGTTTATCATTGGAGCAGGTGTTCTTGCCGACTTTGGAATTTGGTATTGGGTAGCCTCATCGGTATTTTTAGGGCTGTTGTTTTACCAACATACGCTTGTTTCACCTACCGATTTGAGCAAGGTAAATCTCGCCTTTTTTACTACTAATGGCATTGCAAGCGTTACATTTGCCGTGTTGGTGTTGATAGAGTTATTTGTGGGTTAGCTTTACCACAGCACATACTACCGTTTTTTGCCGTATCTTTGCAATATGATGGAAACGGAAATAATTACAGCAAACAAAAAGGATATACGGGAACTCTCCTTACCCGAACTTCAAGCCACGATGACCGGAATGTGTGAAAAACCGTTTAGGGCAAAACAGGTCTATGAGTGGCTTTGGCAAAAGTCTGCTTATTCATTTGAAGAAATGACCAACCTGTCCAAAGAGCTTCGTCAAAAATTGGATGAGAACTTTGTTATCAACGCGGTGGTCATAGACAAAGAACAACGGAGTATTGATGGTACCGTCAAGTTGGGATTCCGGTTATTTGACGGGCATATCATAGAAGGCGTACTCATTCCGGCCGATGGACGAATGACGGCTTGTGTTTCTTCGCAAGTGGGATGCAGTTTGGCGTGTAAGTTTTGCGCCACCGGTTTTTTACCCCGCTTACGCAATCTCAGTGGTGCAGAAATATACGACCAAGTCGTCCAAATAGCCCGCCTTGCCCAAAAATATTACGATCAGCCTTTGAGCAACATCGTTTATATGGGGATGGGTGAACCACTCCTAAACTATAAAAACGTATTGCAAAGTGTTGACCGCATCACTCAGCCCGACGGGTTGGGAATGTCGCCACAACGAATCACCGTTTCTACTGCCGGCATTGCCAAAATGATTAAACAACTTGCCGATGATAATACACGCTTCAATCTTGCCTTGTCGCTTCATGCGGCAAACGACGAAAAGCGCAACAAAATCATGGCCATTAACGAAAGCAACTCTTTATCTGTCCTGTCTGATGCCCTTCGTTACTACTATGCTCATACCAACCGCCCTGTTACATACGAGTACATTGTTTTCCACTTGTTTAATGATTCATTGGAAGATGCCCGGCAATTGGCAGATTTTTGCAGAATAGTGCCGTGTAAGGTAAACCTCATCGAGTACAACTCGATAGAGGGGGTTGATTTTTTAAAAACAACCGAAGACCGTTTAGAAAAATTTCAGCAATACCTCGAACGAAAAGGAATAGTCGCCACCCTTCGAAGAAGCAGGGGTAAAGATATTGATGCTGCCTGTGGGCAGTTGGCTAATAAGGAATAGGAGGGGGAGATTTTAGACATTAGATTTAAGACTATAGACGTAAGACGATAGATTTTAGACTTAAGACGTAAGATAATAGACTTTGAAAGTATTGCGATTGACTTTGGATTTTAGACATAAGGCTTTGTTCTTCAGACTTTAGTCTTTGGTCTCTATTCTTCTGTTTATAGTCTTCTGTCTTAAGTCTAATGTCTATTGTCTAAAGTCTAATATCTCAAATTTTTACCTACCCTATCGTAAACCCAACAAACATGACCAAACGCAACCCTAACCTTCAAGCCAACAAAGAAACCCTATCTAACAAAGAACAGGAAGTAGAAAAGGTACTTCGCCCAAGGGTATTGACCGATTTTAGAGGGCAGCCGCACATTATAGACAACCTTAAAATTTTTATTGAGGCAGCCAAATTGCGCGGCGAAGCCTTAGACCATGTATTGTTGCATGGCCCGCCCGGTTTGGGTAAAACCACGCTGTCGTATATCGTGGCCAATGAGTTGGGGGTAAATGTAAAAGTAACCTCCGGTCCTGTTTTAGAAAAACCGGCCGACCTTGCCGGATTGCTTACCAATCTCGAAGAGCGCGATGTATTGTTTATTGACGAAATTCACCGCCTTAGCATTACCGTTGAAGAGTACCTCTATGCGGCGATGGAAGATTTCACCATAGACATTATGATTGATAGCGGCCCCAGTGCCCGAAGCATACAAATAGCCCTCAACCCCTTTACCTTAGTAGGGGCTACCACCCGTTCTGGTTTACTCTCCTCTCCCATGCGTTCTCGGTTTGGCATCACTTTCCGCATGGATTATTACGACATCGGAACCCTAACCAACATCATCAACCGTTCTGCCTCTATTTTACACACCCCCATTACTCCCGAAGGTGCTTGCGAAATAGCTTCTCGTAGTCGAGGCACTCCCCGTATTGCCAATGCCTTACTTCGCAGAGTGCGCGATTTTGCACAAATATTGGGTAATGGCTCTATTGACCTCGACATTACCCGACATGCGTTGAACGCCTTGAGCGTAGATGCAGCAGGATTGGACGAAATGGACAACCGCATCTTACTGGCCATTATCGAAAAATTTAACGGCGGACCGGTTGGAATTACCACTATTGCTATGGCCGTAGGGGAAGAACCCGGCACTTTGGAAGAAGTATATGAGCCGTTTTTGGTTCAGGAAGGCTTTTTAAAACGCACTGCACGAGGCCGAGAAGCTACCGAAAAGGCCTACCGCCACCTCAACAAAGTGCCTCCTGCTCGCATCCTCCCTGATTTGTTTTCTGATACCAACCAATAGGGGATTACACCCATCCTCTTAGTATTCTAGTTTGAGCATTGTATTTCAAGTCCTCAAAACATCGGCTGATTACCCATTCGGAATAAGGAGCGTTTGGGTTAAAAAATGTTCCTTTATGGCAAAAATAAGGCTTTTTAAAAGTTTTTTTTAACTTTAACGTTTAAACTAAATACGACAAGGATTGCATTTGAAACCAAATGAGCTATCTTTGCTTTTATTTACATCAATTTATTTACCAATCGTACAAACCCAACTAAACTCAATACCATGAGAAAGTCAAATTTGTTTTCTTCATTCTTACTTCTTACAGCATTTTTCATTGCTTCTGTTACCATGTTTTGTGTGAATGCTCAGGCACAAACACCGGAAACCAAAAAAGATAAAACCACTATTTACAAAATACAACTCGGGGCATTCAAAGATATCCCTACCGAAAAATTTGAAAATCTCACCGGGGTTTTTCCCACCTATATGGAAGAAACCGGAAAGGGTTTACAACGCATTATTGTCGGCGATTACCCAACTCGCGAAAAAGCAGAAAAAGTGCTTGAAAAATTAAAAGAGATGGGGCATACGAAAGCCTATATTGTAACCCAAAAGGTTGAAATTCCAAAGACCAAACCCGTCGTGGCAAACAATACCGCCACACCTGCCACCACCACTGCTACCAATAAAAAGGCAGAACCGGTCGAAAAGATGGAAACCCTAAGTGTGCTCACCCCCGCAGCTACAACGACTGCTGCTGAAACAATTTTTGTTATTCAATTGGGTGCTTACAAAAACCTTGATTTAAAAAGTTTTGGCAATATCGTTGATTTGGGCGATTTAATGGTCGAAAACGAAAACGGACTAACCAAAGTTTATATATCGAAATTTGTTAGCAAGCCCGCTGCCGAAAAAGCCCTTTCGGTTGTAAAACAACGTGGATATACAAATGCCTTTATCCGCGAAGACAAATAATTTATCCTTTTACATGCTCTTACAGCCATATCTATTTATCTTACCACAAATATTGGCTCATGAAACAAACGATTACGACACTCGTCCTCCTATTCGCCCTTTTACAAGTCGGCATTTCATCGGCTTGGGGGCAAGAAGTAGTGCCTCCTACTTACTTGAAAATACAAGTAGCGGCATACAAAAATCTTAAACAAGCTAAACTAGACAGCCTTTTTAAGATAGGCAGCGTATATGCCGAAGATGCCGGAAACGGAGTGAGCCGCATAGTGGTGGGTTATTATACCGATGCCGTAACCGCAAATATTGCATTAGACGAAGTTCGAAAATCAGGCTTTCCCGAAGCTTTTATCAGTAAACACAAAGGAGGATTTGATTCTAAAGCGATTAGCCCCATCACTCCTGCAACAATGCAAGCCCTAAATACTCAATATTTGGTCGTTTTAGGGCGATTTAATGATTTGAAAGACGTGAAATTAGGGCCTATTGTCAAAATGTCCGACATGTATGTGGAAGAAGATAACGGCATGAAAAAAATAGTGATGGGCCCATTTGCTGAAAAAGAAAAGGCCGAAACTATTTTAAAAACAGTACACGAAAATGGTTTTAACGACGCTGTTATTCAAAATGTAGTGGTGACACCTAAGGGAAATAAAAAACCCGTTGCAACGCCTTCTGCCATCACCAAAACCACTCAACCCCCTACCGGTACATCTGCCAATCAACCCGATGCCAACAAAAACATCCCGGTAACGACCTTTAATGCTCCGTCAGAAACACCGTCAACAGGATTAACAACACCCAGACCCGGTGCTCCAATAAACAAACCTACAAACGAAACAAAGCCTTCTAATCAATTATTTGACACCGGACAATTCTTTACCTTCTTTACCAGCCCCAGTTTTAAGGTGTTTCATATTCCTCCTTTCAGCCCCGTAGCAGAGGACAAAAACACTTTACCAATCAATAACCCTGCTCCAAATTCGCTTGGCAAAGACTTGAAAGGCAATAAATTACCGGATAGATTGCTCTATTTGTTCCATCCGGCCCCATCTCCCGATTTAAGTTTTTTCGCACTTTACCGCTACACGCTTAGCACATCTTTTTATGGCTTTATCATCCGTAGCGGCAAAGATAAACTTGACCAAGCCAATGAAATTACCCTCTACATTTTTGATAAAACAAAAATGAAATTTGTAGGAAAAGAACTGATAAGCACTTCCATAGGTAAGCAGGGATTTTTAAGTACTACCGAAAGTTGGTTAATGGACTTGAATGCAGATAATGTTCCCGACCTGCTCTCCTACACTATTGTAGAAACAAATACTCCCCAAAAAGAGTACAATAAAAGCAGTTCGTTCAAAGCCAAGCTATGGTTGGACAATAAATTTATGGATGCCCAAATTGTAAATGAAGAAGCCCTGCGCAAACAAGTAAGCATCAAAGACTAATCATCAAAAAGCAGAAATTAAACTGCCATACCTACTCCTGCCCATTCAATATAGAGAGGTAAAGCGATAAAATATTTGTTGATTTTAGCGTTTAAATAGCAGAATAAGCATATTAGAGTGCTATTTTAAAACCTTTTTTAGGGCTTAAAAAACAATTGTTAAGGGATAAAAAACCTTTTTTAGAGCCTGCAAAACAATTGTTAGGGGATAAAAAACCTTTTTTAGAGCTTACAAAACAATTGTTAAGGGATAAAAAACCTTTTTTAAAGCCTACAAAACAATTGTTAAGGAATAAAAAACCTTTTTTAGAGCCTACAAAACAATTGTTAGGGAATAAAAAACCTTTTTTAAAGCCTACAAAACAATTGCTAGGAGATAAAAAACCTTTTTTAGAGGCGAAAAATCTATTTTTAAAGCTACCCAAAGCATTTTTGGGGCTAAAATTTTTATCAAAACAACCCATTACGCCATCTATCCTCCCTCACAATATTTAGCGTGCCCTTTTTTATCTTCCCCTTTAAAACAACACTAAGGCATTGCGTTGATGCTATAAATTAAAGGCCTGTTGACTAAAAACTGCTTGTTTTGCTGATTTCGACAGCCGCGCAAATTTACTTACAATTTTAGCATTCACCAACTTATCCAGTACTATTTAAACAGTAACCCCACAGGATTTATTCCCTTTTTGTTGTTAAATCAAGATATGCTGTTTCATATTTACAACTGCTTTCTCAATTACACATCGCTAAAATTCCCCCTTTTTCAAAGGGGGCAAGGGGGATTTAGCACTATTTCGGGCTTATTTTACTCTATAAACAGGTGCGTTTGCTCAAAAATCATGTTAAACCGTAATGTTGTAACTGTAATATCTAACGCCCGAATGGGAGTAGATAACAGGTTTTCGATTTTTACCCTCCAATCCACTGTGCAGGATTGTTTATAGTAAAGCCTCTTTTATGAATATAGGATGATGCAACAATCACAATAACGACCTCATCAAAGCCTGTGCTTTTAACAAGCACTCCTCATATTCGCTTTGAGCATCTGACCCGTAAGTAATGGCGCTCCCAACTTGCAGCGACAAATAAGCAGCCGCCTCGTTGTATAGCAAGCTGCGTATGACCACGTTAAAATCAAAATCGCCTTGGGGGGTGATATAACCTACTGCTCCCGAAAAAAGACCGCGTCCGGTAAGTTCATGCTTTTCAATCAGTTGCATAGCCATTATCTTAGGTGCGCCGGTCATCGAACCCATCGGAAAAGCATTTGATAAAGCCTCTGACCAATGCACATCGGGACGCATATTGGCCGTAATGGTTGAAATTAAATGATGCACGGTTTTAAAGGAATAAGTGCCGAAAAGCTCCGGTACACTTATCGTACCCAATATAGCAGAACGAGTTAAATCATTGCGCACCAAGTCCACAATCATCACATTTTCGGCTCGCTCCTTAGCATTGTTGAACAGTTGAATTTTTAGCCGTTCGTCTTCGTCTGCATGATTCAGATTGCGCTTTGAAGTGCCTTTTATGGGTTGCGAAATCAGTAATCCGTCTTGATTTTTTAAAAACCGCTCAGGGCTGGCGCATAACAAGTACTTTTGCTCATATTTCACAAAAGCCGAAAAAGGAGCTTGGGTTAATTCGAGGAGTTTAGTAAAAACTTGGTACGGGTTGATGACCACATCCGTTGCAAACCATTCCTGACATAGGTTTACCTCATACAAATCCCCCTGTCTGATATGTTCCCTCAATCGTTCAACCCTTTTTAGATAGTCCTCCCGACTCATTCGGGGTGTCAGTTCAACAGCATCTTGTTCACTTGTTGCTTCGCCCGTGTTTTGTTGCTCAACTTGTTCAAAAACCTCTTCGGGGCTTTTCGGGTAGCTTGCCGCCACACTTATCGTCAGATGAGTAGAATTAACCGTCAATGCCATCAACACTTCCGGTTCAAAAAAAAACAAATCGGGCATTTGTACCCAATCGGGTAGATTTGATTCCAGCTTTTCAGTTTCATTTTTTAAATCATAGCCCAAAAACCCAAACAACCATGCAGGTCGCTGTTCGTGTAGTAGTCTGAGTTGTTCAAAACTGTTGCTCGCTGCATTTTGATGAGTTGTCAGCCTTTGAGGAGGGGTTTGGGCAACAGCCAATAAGCATTCATAAGTTGCATATCGGTCAAAAAGATACTCGTTGCTATCCAAATAAATGATGGTTTCAAAATTTGTCGACCATGCCCTCATTTTCTCTTTAAACGCTGATACATCAGTAATGACAAATTGGCGCGTTCTATGGGTATTCATGTATACAGCAGTGTTGTTTAAAGGGTCAACGCAAGTATCTTCAGGAGTGGAATGGTTCAGCAATTTATCTTAAAAGGTTAGCGATTCGACCAAATAAAATCTAATCGTGCTTGTCCACGCAAAACGCGGGGAAATTTATGCTGCCCACCCATTTTTCCTTGTTTTTCCATCCATCCATAATAGGTTTGGGTAGGCAATACTTCCAGAAATAGTTCTTTCAATACATGCGCTTTGCGCTTTGCGCTTGGTTTGGTAATCAATATATATGCTAAACATACTAAATTCATCTTCTTCTGAACTCAATGCGCTGTATGATAATCTTTTCAGTCGTTCAAACGTTTAATTAACGAATGTAGAATTATGAAGCAACAAGATACAAAAAGCATACAATTTGCCGATATTGTAATCGTAAAATCGGCCTTAAAGCGCGATCGCAACCTTAAAGTTTGCATTGGATTGTGTTTGATACTGATAAGTATTGGGCTCCTAATAGCCCTCAATCGAGTATTCCCTACCAAGACCGTATATGCCCTTTCTGTTTTCCTTTTATTAACCGGATTTACCGGATTGTACTTTTTCCTGCAAGGACTGTTTCGTTACGACACACAGTGCAATTACCTTTTAAAGCTACTCATCCAACAACCCGATGAAGTGGTTTGGGTCTATTACCGAAAAGTGGAAAGCAACCCTTTTGGAATCCAATTATTGAAGTTTACGACTTTGTTTATTTGTTTGCGAAACCGCGACTTTATTGCCCTTCCCATGCCCGAAAAACAAATTCGCCAACTGATGGATTTGCTCAAATTGCGCCTTACCGCTGCTGCATTTGGTTACAGCATCCAACGGGCACAGTTGTATGACATTTCTCCCGACCTAGTCAGTTCTGAGAAAGATTCTTAGAATCTGTCTGAAATGTTCTATTACTTGTTCCAATGCCATTAGGCATGATACATAGCGTTTGCCATAAGTTATATCCCTACAGGATTTTATTGTTAATTTATACTATGCTGCCGGTATAACCTATTTTCCACTCCCATCCTAGTTTTAAAATTCCAGATGGTTTGGAGTTGAACTATTCCCCAAACTTACCTTAACCGGCGCTTTCCATATAAATGAGGATGTATTAAATTAAGGCGACTTAAAAATTATTGTCCTTTTGAAACTTTTTAGTACTATTTTCTACTTACATTAGTGTTCTCAATTTAACAACACTCAAAATTAAGTTTTAAAAAGTTATGGAAGAAAATCGATTGCCCATGGAGCCGATAGTACTGATTGACAAGTCTAAAAGCAAAGAAGTACATATTGTAGCGGGTACCAACAACTCTTTTGAAGATGTGGTACGTTCTGCACAACGTATTAGCACCGGTTTGTTCGAAGGCGATTGGAATCTATGTTATATTCACCCTGATTCTAAACAGGCCGTTCCCATTGATAAGGAACAGACTGTCGGTGAGTTGATAGACAAAAACATTGATACTTTCTATTGGAATTATGTCAAACCGGCTTTCAAAATACCAACCGCTTCCGATTACAGAAATACCAGACGACACGAAACCAATACTCAATGGCAGCAAAAAAGCCAAAACCAACCGTTAAATTCGGGAAAAACGATTTTTGCTGATGAGTCGGCTGTTGCTTCAGCAGGTAGTGGTCCAAAAGTGATTGAATATGCCGATGCCGGTAAGCGCATTAGTGCCTTCATCATTGATTGGATTTTATTGTTTTTGTTGTTAAGATTGTTTGGGTCTAATGCCGGTGGTTTTAGTGTGATAATTTGGTGGCTTTACTTTGCCCTAATGGAAAGTTCTACTAAACAAGCAACCTTTGGAAAGCAAATTATGGGCTTAAAAGTTACCGATATGCAAGGGCGACGAATCTCTTTTGGAAAAGCTACCGGACGCTTCTTTGCTAAATTGCTCAGTTGGATGACCTTGTTAATAGGGTTCTTTTTAGCCTTTTTCACCGAAAAAAAACAAGCCCTGCACGACATCATTACCAACTGTTTGGTGCTTGAAGTGAAGGAAAAATAAGCGTTTCGTACAAATATTTAGCGGTCAAATCCGTCATGAACTTTAAAGACTATTTTTCTTCGCAATCCGACTTGTATGCTAAATATCGCCCGGATTACCCTGATGACTTATACCAATTTTTGCTCGGGTTAGTCCCTACACATCAAACAGCTTGGGATTGCGGTACCGGTAATGGGCAAGTAGCCAATCAACTTGCCCATTACTTTGATTCTGTGATAGCAACCGATGCCAGTCAAGCACAAATCAGCCAAGCACAGCAACATCCCAAAATTCAATATCGTGTCGCTACTGCCGAAAATAGTGGACTTCCTGCTCAGAGTATTGATTTAATTACCGTTGGTCAGGCTTTGCATTGGTTCAATTTTGAAGCCTTTTATTCCGAAGTACGCAGGGTGGCCAAACCCGATGCTATTCTCGCGGTATGGGGATATGAATTGTGCGAGATTGATGATGCGGTTGATTCTGTTGTCATGCACTACTACTCCAACATTTTAGCCGGTTATTGGGCTAAAGAACGTAAGTATGTCGAAAACAGATACCAAACGATTCCCTTTCCATTCAGAGAACTTGAGGCACCCAATTTATTTCTTTATCTACATTGCAATCTAGCCGATTTCAAAGGCTATCTGAGCACTTGGTCTGCTGCCCAAAAATACTTGCAACAAGTTGGGGAGAACCCTTTCGATCTGATAGAACAGACATTGTGTGAGGCTTGGGGCGATGGGGAAGTAGTGAAAACGCTAAAGTTCCCTCTGTTTCTAAGGGTTGCTAAGTTATAATGCTTCTGTGGCAGCTAACTCATCGGCTAGCACATTTTTGGCTAATTTTATAGGTATGCCAATGTATTTTTGCTCCAGATACCCGACTACCTTTTGCAATAGTGCCTGGGATTTTTCATCCATCTCGGCAATTTCTTTTTGAAAAACGCTGTTAAAGGCTCTCTCTTTTACCTCTTTTATTTGATCGGGAATAACCGACATTGCTCTTTCAACCCGCCTTTGTCGAATGAGCAGTTTAAATTCAGCCAATTTTTCATCAACCATCTGTTGGGCATGTACCATTTCTTCCTTCCTCAAATTAAGGTTGACTTCTGCCAATTCGCGCAATTTTTCTACTTCAATATAGCAAATGGGATACTTTCGTTGAATGGTTATTGCCACATCACTGGGCACTGCTAAATCAACAATGATTTTTTTCGAGGTATCTCCGCCAATCAATTGCCGGTAAATAGGTTCGGTAATGATGGCATCCTTTGCCCCCGTACACGATATCAAGACATCAAACCCTTCTGTATAAGTTTCAAGACCCGTTAATGGGTATGCCGTACCTTTTAGCTTGTGGGCCAAATGTTGTGCCGTACTTAAAGTACGGTTAAATAACGCAAAATGTTTAAAGCCTTGTTTAATCAAAAATTTAGCCACTAATGTATTCGTCTGCCCCGCCCCAACTAATATAAACCGTGCATTTATATCGGGATTTAGTTCTTGCAATTGTTGCATGGCCAACGATACGACTGATATACTATTTTCCCCGATACGGGTTCGCGTATAGATGTCTTTGGCTAATGGTATTGCTGTTTTGATAGCCAAACGAATACTATCTCCGGTTAAGTGGTGGGTGTTACAATAATCGTAAGCATCTTTTATTTGCCTTAAAATCTCCCTCTCCCCTATTACTAAAGAGTCCAAAGATGTAGCGACTTCAAAAATATGTTTAACCGCATGGGTTCCTGTGTAAATACTAACCAAGTCCGCCATCTCGGAGAGGCAATGTTCGGGGATGTTAGGATGTAAATGGGCAAAAAAGCGCAATAAATATGCCCTGTCTATGGTAGTATTATCCTGAACCATAAAAAAGGTAAGCCGATTACACGTTGCAAGGTACATTAACTCAGATATGCCCAAATCGGATTTTATCTGTTCTAAGGTTTTTGCTAATTCGGACGGATTGTCGCTTACTGAGGGAAGATATTTGCCAATATGGTTAATATTGGCTGTTTTATGGGTAATGGTGATTACGCTGAAATGGTTCACAGATATTGCTTAGGTTTTGGGTGCAAATATAGTGCAGTACTTACTCTTACCTGTCATGTTCTTGTAAAGAAGCCCAATTTAAGTTGAGGTAAAACTGATGCCGTAAAATCTATGATGGGCTAATTTAGGTCTATTTGTATAGCATACACAACGCTCTACTCCGATATGAAGTTGCAAACAATATAACAAGTTGTGACTTGATTGGTTGAACAGATTTTGTTAACCAATTAACGAAGCATCACCTTTTTGTATTGCTCAAATTTGCAATCATCAATGGTGGCTTAAATTATGTTTGATTAAGGGAGCGTAATTATTTGCTCAATGTCATCGGAAAATACTGACCATAAGCATTATAGGCAACGCCGGTCATCTGTCTGCCATCAGGACTAATTTCCAATGAACCGGTATAGGTACTTTGCATGTCCATAGCTTCAAACTGTATCATATTTCCGTCTATATAACCTTGCCCACTTCCGGTATTCACTCCGTTATTCATCATTGTAAAAGTTACACTTGACCCATTAATTGAAAAAACATATTGCATGCCCGGATAACCTGCAACATTCCATCTCCCACTTATTTTTATGGGTTTGTAATAGACATCGTCTTCTCCTGAGCTTGTCGAACTACCTGACGATGCGTTTCCTCTCTTCTTTTGAGCCTCTAAATCTTTTTTCATTTGCTCCATTTGCCTTTCTAAGTCCGCTTGCTTTTGTTTGAGTGCTTCCTTTTCGGCATCTGTAGAATTAGTGGGCACAAACCCTCCTCCTTGATTTCCTCCCTGACCCTGTGGAGTAACCGGGGTTATCTGTTGACCTGTCCCTCCCTCATTAGAGATTTTCTCGGTCTTTTCTTGAGGTATTGTTTCCAACAATTTCGGTACTATGCTTACAACAGTTGTCAGCAATCCTATTACTGCTACAATGATAGTAGCAGTAGCTCCTAAGTTCGATTTGCCGCCTTCACTCATTTTATTGTATTTTATTTAGACTTGCAATTACAAAGATACTCACAAAAATAATTTGCGTGTCATAATTTTGAAATCAAATTGTTAGGGCATCTTTTCATTCGAGTTATAAATAAGCCTGCCAGCCACTTTCAGATAATCCTGTTCGGTGATAATGCCCAGTAATTCACCTTTTCTAACTACTGGTAAGCAGCCTATTCGGTTCTCCTGCATAATCTCAATGGCATGTTTTAAACTGGCATCAGGGTCAATTACGATAGGATTTTCAATCATCAACTCTTTAACCGTTATCCTTTTTTGTTGTTTTTGATCTGTTGCATAATAGTTTTGCAACAAATACCTCAAAACTAATCTGGCTGTAACCAACCCGATGAGTTTTCCTGCACTGTTTTCTACGGGTACATACTTCAACCTTTGCCAATCCATGATTTCAGCGACTAATTCTATGGCATCGTCTTCATATACCGTAAACAAGTCTGTTTGCATAAAATCTTCTACCAACAAACTTGTCGGATTCCAACCCGCAATTTCGTCCAAACTTGCGAGTTCCCAATCATGTACTGCTTCTCCATTTTTTTGACGGCTCACAATTGCTGCGGTAATTGCTGAACGTGCTTCTTCTCTCGAGGTGACTTTCAATAGTTTATTGTAAGACTTCAATATCCATTGTGAACCTGTTTGCCCAGTTCGAATCCTTTCTTCCAGAATACCCATATATTTACCGATATCATCATCGTCTATTTTAGCCTTTCTCAAGCCCTCAATAGCAATCGGGATTAGCTCTTTTAACAACTCAGGGGCATGAATTTTTTTGCCCCCTACCCATGTAAAAGTTGTGTTCAAGCCATTACGGGCTGCCATGATAAAGTTAGACTTAGCATCTTCAAAATCCAATACTTTGGTGATATCGGGATAATGATCATCCAATGCATTCATCAAGCCCAACCAAAATGCAGAATTGGCTACTTCGTCTTTCACTGTAGGACCTGATGGGAAGACTCTGTTTTCGATTCTCAAATGCGGTTTTCCATCTGTGATACCATAACAAGGGCGATTCCATCGATACACCGTTGAATTATGCACTTGTAATGCACTTAGTTTAGGAATACCTCCTTTTTTTAAAACTTCAAAAGGATCTTCTACTGCTTCACTACTTGCAAGAAGCACCCTAAACCTCATTATATCCTCGCGGTAAATGTCTAGGATGGATCCGTTTACCCAAGAGTTTCCAAACATAACCCTTGCACTTCGATTTCTCAAATTATCTCCTATTGTGCGCACATCAATGGATTGTTGAAACAAAGCAATGCGAGTTTCGTGCCATAAACGGTGGCCAAATAATAATGGTGAATTAGTAGCAACAGACATTACCGGTCCGGTGATAGCTTGTGCGATATTGTATTTTCGGACAAAGTCATCCGGCGATACTTGTAAATGAACTTGAAACCCTGTATTACAACCTTCGACTAAGATGCTGCCATGTTTGGTAATCAATTCGTCTATACCTTGTATTTTCAATTCTACATTGTTACCCCTTAATTCCTTTAGTGCATCCATCAAGGCTTTGTATCTTGGCTTTGGAGTTAGATACATGTCGTTTAAATCATGCTTTCTGACCGTTGGTAAAATTCCGGTTAAGATGAGTTGTGCATTAAAGTACTTCGCTGCATTGTCCAATATCCGTATTAAACGGCCAATTTCCAATTCAAGATTACTCAAACATCTATCCGTAAAAATTTCCGGATCAATGTTCATTTCCAGATTAAATTGGGCAAGTTCTGTTGTAAACGCCGGGTTGTTGACTTTTTCTAAAACCTGCATATTTAACATAGCCGGTTTCCAGTTTTTGTCTATCAAACACAACTCTTGTTCTGCTCCGATTCGTACTTTATCGGTTTCAAACATGCCCTTTTCCAACATGTACTCCAAAGCCTTAACATCTCTGAGGATATGAACTAAGAATTCTTGGAGTTTAGCTTTTTCCAGCAATTTAACATTCTCGCTTCCCATATTAGATTAGTGTTGTTTTTTGCTTTCAAATTTACCAATTTTTCTTCTACTTATTCATCACTCCTTGAAAAGTTTAAAAAAATATTCTTCTCAAGTGCTCATAAAACAAAAAGCCCGAAAGGGGTTTAATCCTTCCGGGCTTTTGTTTTATCAGTTCAAAGTAAGGCCTTGCTAATGCAAGACCCTACTAATGAGGCAGAAATTATTCTACAACAAACTTGATAGTAGCTACTTCAGTACCGTTGTTGATAGTTAAGAAGTATGTGCCTACGGCATAAGCTTTAACATCAACAGATACATTGTTCATACCACTTAAGGCATCAACAGCTTGGGTAGCAACTAATTGACCAGTTACATTATAGATGTCCATACGTACAGAAGCGTTAGCTACTGCGCTGAAGTTTACGTTCAACGTTTCACGTGCGGGCACGGGGAATACGTTTACGAAACCAAATCCAACTTGACCTCTTACTAAGGTTACAACACCATGGTTTTCAACGTTGCCATTGAAGTCAGTAGTGCTTAGACGATAGTAGCTTAAACCTGCCGGAGCATTGGTGTGCAAGAAGTCATAATTGTTAGTCAACGAAGTAGTACCGGCACCATCTACGTTAGCGATTACTTTGTAAGTAACGCCATCGGTTGAATGTTCGAGTGTAAAGAAGTCGTTGTCAACTTCAGATGCAGTCGTCCATTTCAAGAAGTTACCGTTGTTTTGTACAGTACCGGTATAGCTTACTATCGTTACAGCTACTTTAGAACAAGCTTCGGGGTTTTCATCAATTGTTTTGATTGCACCTGCAGCGTCGAGTACCGTTACAAAGAACGGATCGCCATCTGATTTTGTGAAGCTGAATGAAGTGTTGCTGTTGATAGTACCGTTGTAATCACCTGTTACAGTGAACGGAGCAGTACCGCCAAGTATGTTTACAAATACAGTGTACTCTGTGTTGTTGTTGATACACTCACGATCCCAAACCACGTTAAGCGGAGCACCTACAGAACCTACTGTCAATACAACAGTAGCTGTGCTGGTGTAACCGAATTGGTTTTGAATTTCGTAAGTAATAGCATCTGTTCCAACGAAACCTGGGTTAGGTATGTAGGTAAAGTTACCGGCAGCATCCCAAATGATAGAACCATTAGCGGGCTGGATAACATTGATTACCTGAATACCAAGACCGTAGTCATTACCAAGTACGTTGAAGTTGATAGGCTCATCAACTAAGGTAGCTGCGAAGTCATTACCTGCACCCAAACCACAATCTACATCAGGTATGGTTAAGGTAACAGCAGCAGAACATAAGCTACCATCGCTGGTTACACTTACAGCTACTACTTGACCTGCGTTAAACGGAGTAGCTTCACCGTTGGTAATAGTTCCTTCAACATATCCGTTTGCAGTTGCATCTGCATCCCAGAAGAAGTCGAATGAATTAGTAGGATCGGGAACTACACCGTAAGAACCAGCACCATTGTATTGAGGAGCACCACCGGAGATACGTACTTGAAGTACATAACCACCTAATACATCATCACATACTGGGGTAACTTCGATAACGATGTCGTTTACTACATCAACTGTAATAGGACCAGCAACATCAATTACACCTGCTGGAACAGATCCAACGATAGCAATGATATCGCTCACAGATGTTGCACCTGGAGTGATAGCGGGTAAGCCACCGGGGAAGCCGGCAAGGCAAAGGTTTGCATACCATACTTGATATTGACCTGATTCGCTAACGAATGGGAAGTTACCGCTTAATGAGGTTTGAGATACAAGACCTGTTGCATTGTTGGTCAATACAAAGATACCTGCATAACCGGCAGCAGTATT
The DNA here is from genome assembly GCA_937907475.1 of uncultured Bacteroidota bacterium. Lineage (GTDB taxonomy): Bacteria > Bacteroidota > Bacteroidia > Chitinophagales > UBA2359 > UBA2359. Next base: position 29,372 of record CALCIK010000228.1, read on the forward strand.
GTTACCGCTTACGAATGCTGTCAAACCGTCAGGAGCACATACTAAACCTGATTGTAAGAGCGACAAGGTACCTGCATCAGCAGCACATTGTGCGGGGCACTCAGAAGTACCCGTAGCAACGACTGAGCTACAAACTCCACTGTCATCAACAATTAAGGTATAAGTATCACCAGAAGGATAGTTGCCTACATAAGTGTTACCTGCAACTGCTTGACCGTTTACAGTGTAGCTACCACTACCACCAGAGATGGTAAGGGTTACAGTGTATTGGTTAGAAGAAGCACAGTCATCTTGAGAAATGCTTTCGCTTACGCTGATAGGCTCAAGTACGTTGATAGTTACGTTACCGCTTACACCGCAAGAGCTTGAACCGGCACTGTAGCTAAGTGTATAGGTACCGGCACCTGAAGGTGTGAAAGTGTTGCCACTTACACCACTACCACTCCAAGTGGCAGCAGGTAAACTGATAGATGACAAGCTACATACAGAAGTGGGGATACCACTTGTATTAACTGAACCTGATTGTTCAACAACGATAGTCAATACATCGCTATCAGCACAAGCAGTTCCTGCATTTACAGTGTAAGTAACAGAGAATGTACCTGCAGTAGTAGCATTGAATGAACCTGAACCGTTAGAGAATGTACCACCTGCGGGGCTAGCCAAAGCAGCCAAATCAATTACATCACCTGTACAAGCACTTACACTTGCAACAGAGAACGATGCGTTAGAACCGGGTAAGATGGTAACTTCTTGTTGACGTACAGTTTGGTTAGCAATATCTAAACAAGCTAAGTCATCAGTTACGTCGTCAGCTTCAATTTGGTTGTAGTTGGTGGTGTTATAGTTCACCTCTACGTCCATAATGTCGTTGGTATATAACCACTCTGGGCTAAGTGTCCAATAAGGATTATCCCAATCTTCGGTGTTCAAAGTAACAGGACCATTAGTCATGTTAGAACCAAATGAAGGAGCATGTTGACTTGCACCACCTTGGTCTAAGTTCGTATAGAAGTTACCTGTAGGAGTACACTGACGATAGTTAATGATAACACGAATGCTAACATTAAACGTAGAAGGCTCAACAATAAGGTTACGGCAAGTATCTTCTTGGAATTGAATTACGTTGCCTTCATAGATATAAGCAGACAAGTTGCTAACCGTATAAGTAGTTTTAGCAGTACCTGTACACTCACCTACATAACAGTCATTGTCTAAAGCATCTTCACCATTACCATCGAAGAATGCAGTTTCCCACAAACCATCGTTAAGGTCTTGGATACCGGGAGCAGACAATTCATCCGTTGGAGAAGGAGTGAAAGGTTCGTTGCAATCAAAGTTGTAACCATAGGGTTGACCTTGGTAATCAACGTTGTTATCGCCACCGTTACCTAATTGATACGGGAACGCATCAATAAACTCACCACGGATACAAGCGTTATCAAGAACGTTTGCACAGTTTTGGCAAATTTCACCGGGAGTATAAGCCCAGCTAAGGTCACCAATGTTGCAAATATTGCTGTTCCAGTTGGTATCATCGTGAATATCCCAATCGCCGGTTGTACCTGATTGTACGGTTGAGGAGTTACAGTTGCCTGAGTTTACAGTATAAGTATAAACTTGGAAGTCACCTGCGTTACCTGTACCAATTGTTACAACAACCGTATGGCTGGTGATAACAGCATCGTTGGGTAATTCAGTGTTGCCTGTAAGGTCAAGAGAGAATGTATAACGATCGTTGAACCAGTCAGCATCTGCAGTACAGTTATAGTAACCAATAGAGTTACTGTAAGCGAAGTCTTCAAGAATACCGGTTTCAACTCCTGTGCCAGGAATTGTGAACGCGCCACCATTGTAAACTAATACCCAAACTAATCCATCGTCACCACATAAGTTCTGATATTCAGCAGGAAGTTGGTTACAATGTACTAATTGAAGTGTTCTTTGGTCGCCTAAACTGCTTGTGTTTTGAGATGTATCAATGACAGTTGAGGTTAATTGCTCAAATGGTCCTGTAGCCAATGAGAAGCCTTCTTTGTCTTCTACACAAAGTTGACCACCCCAGCTAATGAACTCAAGCAATTCGCCGGTACATTTGTTCCACAAACCAACACCACCAACGTTGTCGGGCATGTTAACTATAGGGAACCAACGTGAACCAACACCTGCGCCATCAGAACATTCGTTTGCACGCTCCCATGGGAAGTCAGTAGCATCTAATGCTACGTCACCTGCATCATACAAGCCGTTATTGTTAACGTCTTCAAACAAACCACCTGTTGTAGGCTCGTTTCCTAAACCAAACCATTGTGTGGGGTTCACACCAATAGGAGATGGGGTAAAGCCTGCATAATAAGGCACACCACTAGCATTTGAGTTATTACCACCAAATACATAGTTGTTAAAGGTAGGTGCATAAAGAATAGTACCTGCGGGTGGGTTAGTGTTGTCTTCATCAACAATACCGTATAACTGCATGAAGCTGTTTTGGGCAACGTTTGTTAGATGCAACAAACCATCCGGACCAACATAGGTAACGTTTACACCGATACCGTTTGCTACGGTATTAGGCAAAACTTCTTCTTTGAAGAACGCTAACTGATAGCAAGACAAGTCTGTTCCGGCAGGAGCAGAAATCTCGATACCTTCACAAATCCACAATTGGTTGTATGAATCGTCTGAGTTATTAGGCGTATTCAATCCAGAGTAGAAGTTGTAAAGAATACAGTGATCATCAGCAGCATTGCTTGCAACAGAATTTTGAGCAGTACCGATTTGAGATACACCATACTGAGCATACCATTGGTAGTGAAGCTCAGAAAGATACGGAGCAGGCATATTTTCTTCAAAAGTAGTATCTACTGAAGCTTCGAATGAACCTGTTCTGGTATAAGGCTGAATGTAGTGTACTTCGTCGTTAATGAGGTCAGTCAAACTGAAATCATCTGAGTTAGCACATACAGGTACTTCAGGAGCACTCCATTGATCTTCGATATCCATCAAGACGGTTAAGTAGAAGATACCTTCTGTTGAACCGCAGCTCGTAGAAGTAGGAGGAACTTGATAAGCGAAAGGAATTGTATAAACCGGATTAGAACAGTTGAAATGTACAATTTCTTCGTCTAAGTTTGACAATCCACCAGGTTGGTCATCCACTTCAAATTCTTCAATTTCAAATGGGGTATAACCATTGAATTTGCAACCGTTTTGGTGGTTGGTATTTTGACCAACGTTTTGACCAACAGCAAATAACTGCCAGCACAAACGCTCGATTTTGAACACGTCACCATTGGGAGCAATGTAGTTATAGTAGTAGTCATCACCACCAAGTGCGCTCAAGCCGAAGTTAATAACCCCTGCATTACCACCTGTTCCACCACTTTGACCGGCAGCATTACCTTGGAAGGTGCTGTAAGGAGCGGTGTCATCATAAGCTAATTGAGGATCGGTAACGTTCGGTACTTGCCAGCAAGCGTTGGTGAATTGAATTGAACGACTGTTGCCACCGTTATCAATAACACCTAAGTCAATTGATACCATTGTTGCAGCAGGACCGTTACAAGCTGAGAAGATACCAAGGTTGGTATTTGCATCAATTCCGTAACCTACAAACTGAACTACGTCGTCGTTGTTTCTCCAGTCAATTTCACGGGTAAGGAAGTGCAAGAAGTCCAAAGAACCGGCTTGCATAGCATCAAATTCAGCGTTAGTGTAACCTAAACGCCATGCAGCTTGACGGATATTTACCAATGCAAGACCAGCAGGACCGGCTTGAACATCAATAATCGGGTCGAAAGCAACAGCACCATAAGCAATACCGTTTGAGGCAGCTACAGTTACGTTGTCAGAAATTACATCAACATCATCAATAGGAGCACCATCGGGTTCGCCATCAGGATGCCAGTTGTAGCTGGTACCACCGTTAGCAACAACAACGCCTCTATAGTCAGTGTGGTAAAGCGGATCGGGTTGGCGTACACCATTGGGTACGTTTCCAACTTCGTAGTTCAATTGCATGATACCATACAAACGACCACTTGCTTTTCCTGTGTTTACACCACCGTCAACATCAACGTTTCCGTATTCTGTATTATCGGCAGAGTTTGCACGACGATAGAAATAAACTGCATAGTCTGAAAGGTCTGTGCCTTCAGCTGCCATTACCTCTACATATTCCATTGCGTTAGAAGAAGCATCATACTCAACCTCAGAGATGAACGGAGCAACTGTACCCATGGTGAACGTGCCACCGTTAAGAACACCACTACCGCTTGGCAAGTACTGAGAAAGGTTGATATGGGTTCCGTTGCCGGCTGATTGGCAAACGAAGCCATAAGACTCAACTTGTACATCCTCGGGAGCATATACTTGAAGAGCTTCTGTATCACTCACTTGGCAAGAACCTGTACCTACTGTGTAAGTAATATAAACTACTTGAGTAGTACCGGGAGAAGTGTACATATTACCACTAACTGTACCTGCTGTTGCCGTAAACGTACCACCTGTGGTCGTTTGAGGAGTTAAGAAGGTAGTAAGGTCAAACGTTTGGTTAGTACATACGTAGCTGGGAAGGTCGAAATCAGCATTTGCTTGGCTCACTACCGTAATAGTAAAGGTAGTAGAAGCAGTACATGTAGTTCCGGCTTGACCAATTGTGTAAGTTACTGAAACTGTTCCGGGAGTACCGGTAGCTAAGAGCACACCACCGACAACTTGACCTGAAGCACTAGAGCCTGTAAACACACCACCTAATGAAGATGATCCGTTTACATATTGGGTAAGGTTGGTGATAGAGCCTGTACAAACTGTACCATTAGTTGAAACAGCAACAGGAGTATTTACTACTGCTACTTCCAAAGAATAGGTATCAGAACACAAACCGTTAGCTTTTGTATAGGTTAAGGTATATAAACCTGTAGCAGTACCTGCAGTAACAGTAACTTGATCACCTACGACAGTAACTACACCAAGTAAAGTACCTGACCATGTTCCACCGGTTTCAACAGGTGTAAGCGTATAAGTAGAACCTGTGCATACAGTTTCGGGGAACGAGAACATTGCACTAGGTTGACGATGAATAGTTAACGTAGCACAAGACTGTCCACCACCGCAAGTAGGATTGGTACCTACATTGTAGCAAATAGAAACAGGAATTGAGTCATAACTACCGTTTGCAATAGCTGTAGCAGCATCGCAGTCAGCCTGAGCAGCGTTAGCATCAGCAATAGCGGTTTGCCAAGCTGTAAAAGCGTTTGCAGCAGCAGTTGCCAAAGCAACATCACCGGGGTTGGCAGTAGAAGCAGCGGCAGCAGCAGTGTATGCAGCCTCGGCAGCAGTTTCAGCAGCAGCAGCAGCAGCAGCTAAGTTGCAAGTAGCGGTAGCAATGGCGGCAGCTTGAGCAAGCGTAGCATCACGAACACCACATACATCAATAATGTCACCACTTACAAACTGATTGAAGTCAACCAAACCGTTGATTACACCGGCGTTGCCAAATTCAGCATAGAACTCACCACCATTCAAGTTAAAGCCTGGAGCGAATGTACCTGAAATCATAGAAGTTAAATCAAACTGACAATCGTCATCTTCTTCACAAACTTCAGCATTTACTAATTCAGGATCAAAGCTTTCTACAACCCAGAATGATTGGTTGTCAACACCGTTACAGTATTCGCCATTCACCAATTCGCAACCGTAGATAACTTGCTCAATTTCGACTTCACTGATTTCTTCTAAGTCAGTAGCATCGAATGTCCAGTTGCCATTACCTTGATAGTAAACACCACCGGCAAGTTCGCCATCACCATCCACTAAACCATCACCATTTTGATCATAAGGTAAAGGCAATTGGAATGGGTTAGCAGAAGCATCCAAGAACTCGTGTGTGCGAGCTTTGTATTCACCAACAGTATAGGTAACTGTAACAGAAATAGAGATATTCCAGTTAGCACTGTTTGAGTTTAATGTCAAAGTGAAAGGTAAACCTTGGCACTCGTTAGAAATTAAACCACCTGCACGAACGATGTCGCACCAGTCAAGAACAGTACTGCCGTCGGGAGTCATATAACCGGGAACAGGAAGACCTGTTGCGGGGTCAATGAAACCAGATTCTAAACCGAAACTGTGAATAATGGTAGAGTTACCGCAAAGACCGGTACCATCGCCATCATTGTTATCGTCTGAACCATCGAAAGCATCCATATCTTCAATGTTGTTCAAACCAAAGTGGTCGTTACCGCCACCTAAACCTGAACTACCAACAGCATCGGGGTCGTTTCCGGGACCTACGTTCGGGCCGCAAGCACCATCACTCCATGACATCACAGAGATTGCACCACCGGGACCGGCAGTAACGTTCAATGAGTTGATATCACCTTGTGAAGTAGGTTGTGTACCTTGGTAAGCAATAGAGATTTCCAAGTTTTCGATGATTGCTTGGTCGGGGATACCGGCAAAGGTAACGGAAACGCTTTGTGTACCGGGAGCTGCAAAAGCAGGTGAGGTAGCAGAAAGTGTTTGAGTTTCGATTAGCGGACCAACGCAAGAAAGTACATCCAAATCATGAGCACCATATAATTCGATTAGCGGAGTAGGTTGTACTGCACATCCGTTGGGTGTGGGTAAATCAGGACCGCCTGTTACATAGAAAGGATCGTTCAGCGTAGGATCTACATCGAAATCACCATCGGTACCGGCACCTTCGCAGATGATCGGGCCAAGTTCGTCGTTGCAATTCCATGAAGCTTCGGGAGCTACTTGTACGGTAATTACTGCATTATCGCAGAATTCGCAACCGATAGCAGCATCGCCACCACAATAAGTAACGTTAAATACTTGTGTTCCACCGGGGCCGGTTGTAACTGTAACTTCAGCACCTGCAATAGGGTTACCGTTAACCGTAAATACACCACCTAAATCGGTAGCGGGGTCAAGTTGGGGAAGGTTGGGGAAGATGAACAAGAGGTCAATCAAATTCAATACATCACCGGTTACTTGGCAAAGCTCCAAATCTTCGCCCAATTGTGGGTCAAAGTCGGGATATACCTCAATAGCAAAAGGATAAGTAGTAGGACAGTTTGTGTAACCAACAGTTACGTTGATAACGTGTGTTCCTACACCTGCTACTGCGGGATCAAAGGTAGCCGAACCGGTACCGTTGTTAAGGTCGGTTACACCGGGACCACTCCAACTGATATAGTCGTTCAACTCGTTAATAGTGTTACCAGGATCAAGTCCTTGAAGTCCGGCAGCCGTAAAGTCGGCAGCGATATTGGCGATACCATCAGAAACCAACGTTTGAACATCACCGCCTACGCAGATAGAAGTCAATACGTTAGTTACTTGAACATCAGTTATAGAGAACACGGGTAATACATAAACTACTTTTTCGGTACAAGTTGTACAGTTGCCACCATTAAAGGTAATGCAATAAGTAATGGTATGACGACCGGGGCCTGCTACGAAAGGATCGAAAGTAGCGGTACCGTTAGCACCATTGACAATAGCACCTGCAACGGGGAACGAAGCAAATGTACCGAAAGCGGGAGCTAAGGGGTTGGTGGTGTTTGCATCGGCAAACAAGGTAAGGATGGGATCATCTTCACACATTGTGCCACCGTCAATGCCGTCAAATTCGGTATTGGGAGTATCAAAGTTGCCTTCAGCAGCTACAATACAACCACTTGCATCTTGTACAAGCACTTGCCAAGGTTGGTTTGCGTTTACTAAGAATGGGAAAATACCACCTAATACAGCGGGATCCCAAGAAATACCAAACGGATCAGCACCAAAGTCAAAAACATCACCTTGAGCAAGGAAGCCGTTAGCAAGACCGGGGTAGTCAAAACCGCCAACTGCATAAATGCCTACACCCATAATTTTGTAGGGGCCTAAGCCACCGCCAATACTTACGGAAGTAGTAGCTTGCTCAACACCGGTAAAGGGGTCGGGCGTACCAAGACAGTTGTAGCCCAAACCATCGGGTGCAAGTACATCTAAGGTACAGGTAGCCAAAGAAGGAGCACTTGCTTGTACATTGACGGTGAGGTTTGCACCATAGAAACCTTCGCCACCACTAAAGGGGCCGATAGTAACCGGATAAGAACCGGCAATGGGTTGACCGTTAGCATCTACGGGCACAACAGCAGAAAAGTCAATGTTAGCCAAGACTGAAGCAAATGAATCATCGCCGTTGACTGTACAAGCTATTCCTGTTTCAAATTGGAACAACTCGCCGCAGTCATTTTCCCATGCTTCAAAGCTAAAATCGTAGCCCGCTGCCAAAGCTGTACCTACGTTGTCTCCTACATTAATCAGTGTAAGCCCGATAAGGTCTTCAAGGGGAACACCAAGATTGTAGTTAGCAACATAGCTGCCTGTGTTAGGCATTGCGTCGGGAGGTAGCGGATAGGCGTTACCGCCTACAATAAAGCCAAATTCACCGGGAGATTCCGATGAAAGCGGAATACCCGCACAAACATTTAAATCTAAGGCACAGTCAGCTTCCGGATAATTCCATGTGAGGTTAGTGACATTCACCCCAATGATGTAATTAGCGGTAGCCGGCTGAGCAACAAGGTTGGTAGTATAATTACTACCGATGACGAATGCAAAAAGGAGGGCAAAAAGATATTTTGCCCCTGCACGCCATGTTTCCGTCCGTACTGTTTTTTTCATGTTAAACAATTTTTATTCGGGAATTAGTTAACTTTTTTTCGTAAGTTAGTGATTAAAAAATAATTAAATTAAATTTGTGTGTGTGTGCTTTGCACGCCTTTTCATCATACGGCGCAAAATTAAAGAATTTGCTTCAATTTTCGCACCACTTTTTTATTCGGAATGCAAAGTAAAGGAAGAAATTTTGATTTTGCGATTATTATGAACAAAAAATGTACAATTAGCATCGTTTTTTGGTTAAGAAAAAACTGTTCCTGATGTCGGTTCTATTTGCAATTTTGGGTAGCAGTGTCGAACATACTTTTGATGAGATTTTTTTCATCGTTGGTAAGTCCCATTCCTGTATCTTTCATCACCGTGTCAAGTTCTGAAGTAACTTTATCTCGACAGGTTTTGACTTCACTGCTGCTTCCCTTACAGGCGCAATATTTACCGGATATCATGTCAGCAAATTCCATTATTCTTTCTTGACGCACAAGCGGTTCACTTGCTTTATCCCTGTCTTCGGCTGCTTTAATGTCTTCGGCACTTCGCAGTTGTTTAACCGACCCATAATCTGTTTTATAGGTACCGGTATCGCCGGCTTCTATAGATTGTCCGGGTTTCTGCGTGTGCTCGCCGACTTTATTGTTTTCTTTGCCTTGCGTTTGAGTATCAAGCACCTGCTTGTTACTATTACACGAAACAAGGAAAAACAGCAGCAAAGCAGTAAAAAGCGATAGAACAAAGTAATGTTTCATAACGGTAGTGGGGAACATGAGTAACTGAGTGTTGTGAAATTCTGAAATGAGCAGTTAATTGTTTTTACATTTTCGGGCCATCCTGGCAAAATTACTTAGAGTTTAGACACCTTTGGGGAGTATTGAACGGCAATAATGCCGTTTAATACCCCCTTAAAGATGTTAGCGCGCACGTTGGACTATTGTCCGGCCTTTGTCGTATCAGCCTTCATTGCCGAAGTATCGGCAGCTTCGGTGGTCGTCGTGGTCGTCGTAGTCGTAGTCGTTTCTTCTGTTTTAGCGTCAGCAGGTTTGCTTTCACCACTACAAGCAGCAAAAAAAGCAAGTGCTGCGAAAACAAGTAGTAATTTCTTCATTGTTGGTTGTTTTTAAATTTATGATAAATATGGGTAGGACAATTTACTTGCAAGACTTAGTACCTTCGTTATAAGTGGCTTCAAAAGCATCTTTTTCCGCTCCTTTCAACACTGCCGTAATTTGGTTTACGGCTCCTAATACTTGCTCTTTACACTCTTTTCGCGAGGTCTCAGCTGCGCGTTCAGTACATTTACAATATACGCCGGCAAGTTGTGCGGCTTGATTAACAATATCTTGCGCTCTTTTTGCCCTGTTGGAAGTAGCAATGGAGTCGACACTACTCACTTTCGGCTGCTCTTTTTGTCCTGATTTATCCCCTTCCTCGCTGCAAGCACTATGCAACACAACCATCAACACAAATGCACTTAAAACTATTATTTTCTTCATCAATACTGTTACTTGTTTCAATTCGGGCTGCAAGATACGGCCTTTTCCAATCAATGCGTGCATCTGCCCTTATCTTATTTCGTTTTTATAGCGTCTTAATAAATGAGATTGTTTTTATTTAAGCCCTTTTCGGGTGCAAAGCTAAATACAGTTTTTGGTTATTCAGCAAACATTTTCTAAAAACAGCGTTTTTTTTACAAATGGCTTACTTATTTGGACGACTTGTTGCCAAGCATTTAATTTTATAAAACGATACGATACCTTACTAATTCGTCTTGCTTTAGCAACTTTTCCGGCGTTGATTGACGTAATCTACTATATGCAGCGACAAATTCGTTCATTTTTTTTGCAGAATGGCATACACAAACATTAAACGGCAATATAAGTGCCAACCTAATGAAATTGACGCTAACCGCTTGATTTACACTGCTTGCTTACCCACCCTTACCTAAGCAGCAACTTATCATATATATATTCCTGCGTAAAGGAAATTAAAAAGTTTACCTTTGCCGCCAAAATACCGGTTTGCAAAACAAGTCTGCGATTCTACGTTTATTTGCCGCCAACACCATTTCAGGAGCTGCACAAGGTATCAGCATGTTGGCCGTACCTTGGTACTTTGCCGATGTGTTAAAAGAAATTTCGATGTTCAACGCCATCTATGCCATTGCAACGTTCACTTCTTTGTTTTGGGGCTTGTATGCGGGCACACTTATTGACCGCTACAGTAGAAAAGGTATTTTTTTGGCCGAAAACATGATCGGTGCTTTCGTACTGTTGAGCATCGCGCTCACCGGATTTATTTGGGGGCATCTGCCCATACCTTTGGTAGCGTTGGTATTTCTAACCACTTTTTTCAACTACAATATACACTACCCTGCTTTGTATGCCTTTGCTCAGGAAATCAGCAGCCGCGAGGACTACTCCCGTATCACTTCTTATCTTGAAATACAGGGGCAATTTACCAATGCCGTTGCAGGCGGGTTGGCGGCAGTTCTCTTGAGTGGCATTCCAAAAGGTGCTTTGGACTTTGCAGGCTATACCTTATATATACCGTTTGCCATCGAAAAGTGGAGTCTGCAAAAGGTATTCCTTCTCGATGGGTTGACCTATCTGCTTTCGTTCCTGCTCATCCTGACCATTAAATATACCCCGCAAACCAATAGACATGCCGAAAATCTGACTTTGCGGGAGCGTTTCAAGATTGGCATCGGCTTCCTTAAAGAACATCCAATCGTCTTGCTATTCGGCAATATTTCTTATTTCGTCTTTGTAACCACAATGGTGCTCAATTTTGTGCTCATGCCTAATTTTGTAAAAAATTATCTCCATGCCTCAGCCGATGCTTATGCCATTGGCGATGTGGCGTTTGCAGTAGGGGCTATCGTGGCGGGCATTTTTGTGGCTAAACTTTTTTCGCAACAGGCCACTGTTAAGGGTAGTATCTTGATGGCTCTTTTTTCGGCATCGGCTTTCGCCATTTTGATGTACAACCGTCAGGTAGGCATTTTCTACCTAATGGCTTTTATATTGGGACTTGCCAACGCCGGTGCCCGAATTATGCGGGTAACCTATTTGTTCAATCATATTCCCAACCAAATTATTGGCCGAACCTCCAGCGTGTTTCAGGTGGTCAATGTGCTGATGCGTTTCGGTTTCATCGGATTGTTATCGGGAGCGTTCTTTGTCAGTCATATTCAATACTCGTTCCTCATCATGTCCCTCCTTTGTGTTTCTTCGGCCTTAGTATTAAGCCTCTTTTATAAACGCTTGGTTGGTTTGGGAGGGGTTAAATCTTGAGACTTGGGATTTGAGACGTAAGACTTTAGATTTGAGACCTTAGACGTTAGATTTGAGACGTAAGACGTAAGACTTTAGATTTGAGATGTTAGACTTGAGACTTATCACTTATCACTTGCCACTTACCACTTATTACTTGGAGTTGCACAACAACAGACTTTACACGAAAATAAACGGGCAGGCAAAACCGGTAAAAATGCCTGCCATGATGTTTTTGGCATCCACCGGCAGGGTAGATGCATCGAATTTTACGGTTGACAAAGCCCCCTTGTCGGTTGACAATTTGATAAAACAGGGTGACAATGCTTCATTGCAGAGGCGTTTTATCAAAAAACAAAGGGAACAAAAACCCTTGCAGGTGGGATTTGACCCAAAACAGGGTGGCTTTGCTTCATTGCAAAGGCGTTTTCTGATAAAACCGGTGGGTTAAAAACTTTAACAGGGTGGATATTTTTAAAAACAAAGGGGACTATACTCCATTGCAGGGGTGTTTTGCTTCTTTGCGGGGGGACTTTGCTGCTTTGCAGGGGTGCAAGGCGTTCTTGCAAGGATGCAATTTTGACTTCAAAACGCTATAAACTATGGAATAATGCAGTAGCCGATAAACCCTACTGCTTTACCGTAATCGAGGTAATCGTGTTTTGAGTTCTTTGTTCGTAATAGCCCGTTACCTGTTTGCCGTTAGCCTTCACAATATCGAGGGTAATAAAGAACGGAAATTTTTCGGTAATTTCTTCTTCTGTCTGAATATAAAGCTCACCGGGCAGGTCGCCCGTTGTTTCTTCGGCGGCATTGCTTAGAATGCCGGTGATGCTTTTAATATCGCTGCTCAATTCCATCGCTTCGCCTTCGTTTATCAGCGATATGCCGTTCATTTGCAAATCAATCAGCGCATTGCTTATTTCGCTGTCATACTCAAATGATAGGTATTTTCCTATTGAATTAGTCAACGTGGCTGCATCTATCGTATTCACCTCTTCTACATTTAGGTTGAAAGTTTCGGTAAACCCTCTTTCGGGAAACGCTATGGTAAGCGTAAAAAAAGGATAGCCCGAGTCTTCAACGTTCTTGAGTAATCCAAACTCCTTAATGCTATCATGATCTGCAGTTTCTGATTCGTATAATAAATCCGTTTCGGCCGGCATAGCAGTCTCTTCATTTGAATTTGAAGCCGACGGCTTACAAGAAACAATCATTGCATTGACGCAGAAATACATCAGTAAAATCGTGATAAAACGGCAAAATGTGCGCATTCCGATGTTTTGTTGATGAGTTAAAAAATAAGCACTCAAAGGTAGCAGAAGTTTTACATGAATTGATGAGAAGTTGAACCCGAAAAAAAAAATTGCCGATCCGTCAAAATTTTTGTCAAAAATTTGCGCAACCAAAAAGTTGCACTTACATTTGCAACCAATTAGTTGCTAACCAACTCAGTAAACATGAGAAGATATGTATTTCAAGCCATCGCCGACCCGACACGCAGGGCAATCATGGAGCTAATTGCCCTTCAAGCAATGCCTCCCAATGCCTTGGCAGAACGATTTGACACGAGAAGACAAGCGGGTTCAAAACATATCAAGATATTGACCGAATGTCAATTGGTTGAACAAGAACAGTCGGGGGCGTGAAATTTACTACCATTTCAATCCGAACAAAATGAAAGAAATAGCAGATTTCATCGAACCCTTCCGTCAAATACGGGAAGATAAATTTAATCAACCGGACAGTCTATTATCCAATCACTCAAATTTCGATTAAAAATGAACACGAACAACAAAACCCAAGTCTTTAAGGATTTGCCGAACAAATCCATCCTAATTTCAAGAGAATTTAACGCGCCGTTAAAAAATGTTTGGAGAGCCTATACCGAAAGTGAATTGCTGGAACAATGGTGGGCACCAAAACCGTGGAGAGCCGAAACAAAATCAATGAATTTTACCGTTGGCGGCTTTTGGCTTTACGCAATGGTTGGTCCCGACAATTCAAAACATTGGGGCAGGGCGAATTATCTTTCGATTAACCCTTTGGTCAATTTTGAAGTTGAAGATGCCTTTTGTGATGAGGAAGGGAATATGAACACAGAACTACCCGTTACCAAATGGAACATCATTTTTACCGAATCAAATACAGGAACAAAAATTGAAGTCAAACTCATTTTCGGTACCGAAAACGATTTGCAAAAATTGGTCGAAATGGGATTTGAACAAGGATTTTCAATCGGACTTAACCAACTTGAAGAATTGCTTAATCAAAGTGTGCTTTAAAAAAACAAAATTGGTTTTTATTTTTAAAAGAATTTAAGAAAATGAATTTCTTAAATTCTTTTTCTTTTTAAAGACAATTCGCCCAATTCACCATTCACCATTCACCATTCTAATCGGTAAAGGTAATTGCCACATTGCACTGTATATGGTCAAAGGGTTTGAAAAAATTCAAAACCATCAAGGAGTTTCGTCTTGAAGCCCTAGAATAGCAACTAAAAAGATGTGTATAAACCGTAGGTATGATACCAAGTGTTCGCCATAACTCATATCCCTACATGATTTTTATTGCAATCCCAATATTTTTCTGTTGCTTATTACCGCAAAATTTCGCAAAGTACTACAAAGAAAACTCTGCGCAACTTTGCGGTTAACTTTGCGCAACTCTGCGGTAAAACTATTTCACAAAACTCATTAAATGGTTAACTTCTTTTCAGAAATTAACATTGTAATAAAAAAATAAGGTGGCTTTCGGTCAGCTTCTCCCCCCCTAATCCTTAAAATAATACTGTCTTTTTTCTCCTTGCCTGAAATTTTTTTTAGAAACCACTTACAAATAGCTTGTTTGTTTCTCCTACGGATGTAGATTTGAGGACAATAAATAATTTTGAGTAACCTGATACAAAAACAAGGAGCATGGATAAGGGTAAAATGAAAGCAATGGTTTATACGGAATATGGGGCACCCGAAGTTTTACAACTCAAAGAAGTAGATAAGCCGGTGCCGGACAATCATGACCTATTGATAGCCGTAAAAGCAACAGCCGTCAATTCAGGGGATTGTCGCTTGCGAAGGGCAGACCCTTTCGTAGCAAGGTTTATCTTTGGTTTGTTCAAACCTAAAGCGACTATCTTGGGAGTTGTTTTTTCGGGAAAAATTGTTGAAGTAGGCAACGAGGTAACTCTTTTTAAAGCGGGGGATGAAGTTTTTGGCTTAACCGATATGCGTATGGGTGCTTATGCCGAGTACCTTTGCCTTCCGGAAACCGGGTCTTTGGCTTTGAAACCCAACAGCTTGACAAACGAAGAAGCCGCCGTGATTCCATTTGGCGGACACACCGCTTTGTATTTTCTTAAAAAGGCAAACATACAAAAGGGGCAAAAAGTGCTGATTTATGGGGCTTCCGGTGCAGTGGGTACAGCCGCCGTTCAGCTTGCGAAATACTATGGGGCAGAAGTTACCGGAGTTTGCAGTACCGTTAATGTAGAAATGGTCAAGTCATTGGGTGCCGACAAAGTATTGGATTATACCAAAGGAGACATTACTCAAACCGAAGACCAATTTGATATTATTTTTGAAACGGTTAACAAGATTTCAATTTCTAAAATCAATAAATTGTTAAAGAAAACAGGAATCTTAATTTTAGGTTCTGCCATGCTTGCAGAAGCCTTTCAAGGGTTGTGGATTTCTTTAACGAGCAATAAAAAAGTGTTGATGGGCGAAGCAAAAGTTACTGCTGAAGACATGGCTTTTATAAAAAAACTTGTTGAAGACGGTCAATTTAAACCGGTTATTGACAGAACTTACCCCTTGGAACAAATGGTGGAGGCTCATACTTACGCCGAAAAGGGGCATAAAAAAGGAAATGTAGCTATTGTTGTCGCCGAAAAATAAACTCAAAAAAAAGAATCTACAAAACCCGATTACCTTGATTTTGAAACAATAAATTTTATGCAGACACATTTCAAATCCATTTACCAAACAACCGTCAAAGCCCCTATTAACAAAGTTTGGGAGGCACTGACAAATCCGGTAATTGTCAAGCAGTATTTCTTTGGCTCAAATTTAGAAACCGATTGGGTGGTTGGTCATCCGATTATTTTTAAAGGCGAGTATGACGGACAATCTTACCAAGACAAAGGAATTGTTCAGGAGTTTGTGCCTCATCAAACCCTTAGCTTTAGCTATCTAAGCAATTGGAGCGGGTTGCCCGACAAGCCCGAAAACTACCTGCTTGTCAAATATGAAGTGCAAGACCTCGGAGATTCCACAGCACTCACCATCACGCAATCAAATTATGACGAAGAGCGCGCGAAACACTCCGCCGAAAATTGGGCAGGCGTGATTGATGGTTTGAAAAAAATTGTGGAATAAATACCCCTTCATTAACACAGTATTCATAGGAACAGGGTTCTTCAACATCGTTCAAACCCGATATTCCTCGACCATTTTTACCCGATTTAGCTTTGATTTTATCAACTGCTAGACCTGGAGGCGGATGCTTTGTATATCAGTTAGCCGACTTGAACAATTTCAGGTTTGGGTAACCTGAGATGCCTTGACATGCAGGGTTCGGACTTAGAAACCGTTAAAACAGCTATCTGCTATTTATTTGCATATTTATTTTGTGCAACAGGCAACGGTCTTAGGGGAGGTTTACGTTTAGATAGCAATAAGCATTTTTTCGCAATCGCGGTAAGGTAGGCAATCGTACTGGTTGATGATATTGTGTATTGCCGAAACGGTAGTTTGTTCGCTTATGTTTTCCTTCCTTATTTTACTTTATCTATGTTGGTAATTTAAAGCCGACAGCAACAGGATTGAATTGATGACGGCAACATTTTTATAAACAAGGGAAGTATAGTGGGTAAAGGGTGTTGAAGGTTTTTTTGAGTGTATTGGTTTCAAAGCCATTCATATACAAGCCCACAAATTTGATGTAATTCTGTTTTCTATCACCTCTAAATGTATAAAGATGAAAAAGCTATTGTTTCTCTTGACCTTGTTGTTTGCCGGGTTATCTGTATATGCAAACGGCGTTTGTATTGTGGATGCCGACGAAGGACAATACCTGCGACTGTTAAGTTCTGATGTTCAGGTGGAAGTGTACAACCAAATTGCCATCACTGTTGCCACACAAACCTATAAAAATGAATTTGCTGAGGAGGTGAATTTCAAATACGGTTTTCCTGTTCCGGATGGCGGGAGTGCTACTTCTTTGCGTTGGTTCATCAACGGGCAATGGAACGAAGCCGAATTTAGTGCCGAACCGCAGGACACCTTACTACCGGGCGGCCCGGGTGGTGGAAGCAACAATACCGCGCTGATAAACTATCTTGGAGCATCGCCATTATTCCTCGAATTTATCGAAGCATTAGCCCCTGATTCGACAATCACCATAGAACTAACTTACGTAGAGCTGCTCCCCTATAAGTTTAGTGTGGTTAAATATTCTTACCCCAACAACTATCAGACACTACAAAGTACGCCCCTTGACATGCAAAGTTTCAACCTTGTCATCAGTTCGGGCAGGGTGATAACAAACTTAGTCATGACCTCGCATGATGCAGAAGCCAATGTTGCTTTTTCCGATTATGAGGGCATGGCAACTGTTGCTTTATTTGAACAGGCTGCCGATCGAAATTACCAATTCCAATATACTTTGAGTGGCGGTGATTTGGGTTTAGTGGGCTTTAGCAATTTTTTCCCCGAACCATCGGCTTGTGATGCGTTTGGGCAGGGCTTTTGCGCTTTTATTGCAGAACCCGACGGCTCTGCAAGTTCACCCGTAATCAATAAAGTGTTTACCCTCATCATAGACCGGTCGGGGAGTATGAGTGGCGATAAAATAGTGCAAGCCCGTAATGCGGCTTCCTTCATTGTTCAAAACCTAAACGAAGGCGACCGTTTTAATGTCATTGATTTTGACGAAACGATTACCAGTTTGTTCAGCTCCCACCAATACTATACCCCCGATACAGAAACTAGCGCACTGAACTATATAAACAGTTTGACTGCCGATGGTTCTACCAATATTTCGGGTGCTTTCCAAACTGCCATACCTCAATTTTCGGCTGCCGGTAGCGATACCTATAATGTTATTATTTTCCTTACCGATGGCGAAGCAACAGCAGGCATTACCGATACCGACGGTATTTTGGAAATGGTCAATAACCTTATTACCACACTCGAAAACGACATCAGCATTTTTTCGTTCGGGATTGGCGACTATGTAAATGAGCAATTGCTTAGTCAGCTTGCCAACCAAAACAACGGTATCGCTACTTTTCTTAAAAATGATGAACTGGAAGAAGTCATTTCCGATTTTTACTTAACCATACAAAATCCGGTAATGCTCAATACGACCATGAGTTTTAGCCCCGATTTAGTGTATGAAACCTACCCCATACCACTACCCAGCCTGTTTAAAGGTATTCAGATGTTGGTTGTCGGCCGCTACAATACGCCGGGAATGGTGAACGTAAACTTAAGCGGTGAAGCCTTTGGTACACCGGTAAGCTATGATTACCCGCTTACCCTTACCGAATCCAATACCTTGCAAATGCAGTTTTTACCCAAATTATGGGCAAAACAAAAAATTGGTTACTTGTTGCAACAGTACTACAGTTCCGTTGGTACAGTTGCCGAGGACATTCACGACCAAATTGTGGAACTGAGTACTTGTTATGGGGTTATTTCGCCCTTTACCAGTTTTACCGACAATACCAATCCTACCGGCATTGAACAGGAATGGGTGCAAGAACCCAACGCCAACAATACCGATATTAGCATCAGCAGCATATCCCCCAACCCGGCCATCAACTTTGCACAAATAAAATTTGTCTGCACACAAGCCCTTACCGAAAATGCTACGCTCACCATTTACAATATGTTGGGGCAAGCAGTAGCCACTTATACCACTGTCCTCAACGGCACAGGTGAATATGTTTTTGACTGGAATCTACAAAACGCACAAGGGCAAAGGGTTTCGAGTGGTTATTATTTTGCCGTTATAACGACAAGCAGCAGCAGTACCTCGGGTAAAATTTTCGTTCTTTAAGCCCTAAACGCTGTACTGCGAATAGAAAAATGGTGGTGAATAGGTTTTTAGCATGAGGGCTTCCCCCGCATGAGCTAACTTATTCACCACCATTTTATCACAGAAGAAATATACTGCTCACTCATAAACGTTTCGGTTATCAACTCTCGGTAGAATAGCTATGCGATATTGGGAAATGGGGCTCAATATGGAACAGTTCTGAAAATGCAGGTGCCCTGCCACCCCTCAACAAGGGCTTTGCACTTTTTTAGTTTCCTAAATGTCATTTTACGGGCAATTGTTTGTAACTTTGCCCTGCTTTCATTGTTGAACCATAACATCTAAAAATCATCAGGTCATGTTAGGCTATCTGTTAACACTTGCTCTTCCTGCTATCATTGGTATTGCCGTTGCTTTGGCACGTTTAAGCAAACCCCGCACCAAATAGGTATTGGCAGTAGTTTTCTTTGATGGTGCGGCACTGTTTACCTGTTAAACAGGATGCTCGATACTGCCTTTTTGCACTTCCAAACAGGATGAGTGATGTCCTCAAGTTCGTTAGTGTCCTGTAAAGTCTGCTTTTCGTTTGCTCATAAAAGCCTGAGTACCTTCCTTAAAGTCGTGGGTATCAAAACAAGCAGCAAATAATTCCATTTCCGTTTCAAAGCCATTTTGCCCTTCGGTAAAATAAGCATCTACGCTTGCTATGACCTTCGCAATGGCAAGCGGAGCTTTGGCGGTTATCTTACTCAGAATTTCCTTACACTTAACCATCAGTTCTTCTTGGGGCACAACGTGGTTGACCAACCCCAATCGCAAGGCTTCCTCGGCGTTAATGATGTCGGCAGTCATCAACAGTTCAAGGGCTTTGCCTTTGCCGATCAGTTGCACCAAGCGTTGTGTGCCGCCGTAGCCGGGAATAATACCAAGGTTTACTTCGGGTTGTCCAAACCTTGCATTGGGCGAGGCCACACGCAAATGACAGGCCATTGCCAACTCACAACCACCCCCTAATGCAAATCCGTTTACGGCAGCAATAATGGGTTTGGGGTAGCTCTCTACGGTTTTAAAAATGCGATATCCGCGTTCGACCATCTCTCTACCTTCGTCATTGCTAAAGTCGGCAAATTCTGCAATATCGGCTCCGGCAGCAAATGCTTTTGGTCCGGCACCGGTCAGGATAATGCCCTTTATCTGTTCGTCATCACGATGGTTTTGTAGGGTTAGAAACAGTTCTTTTAGTAGCGTCGTGTTCAATGCGTTGAGCTTTTCTTCGCGGTTGATGGTAATCGTCAAGATACCCGCATCATCGGTTTGGGTAAGCAGTTGGGTAGGTGTAGTTGTCATGATAGGATGTGGATTGGTTTAAAAATATTGTCAGGATGGATGAGAATGTTTTCTTAGGATGGATGAGAGCATTTTGAAAAAAAGCAGGTTATTCAATATGGTTTTACAATAAGCCGGTAGATTAGCCGGGAACAATGTTTGAGAACTCAACTACCGGTCTGAAGGAAGTCGGCTATTTCTTTGATAAAGATTTCGCCGTAGTCTGTCATTTTTCTGAGACCGATGCCGTTGATTCTCAACATATCGTCCGGAGTAAGCGGGTGGCTGTTCGCCATTTCATGCAATACCGCATCGGAAAAAACCACATAAGGCGGAACCCCCTGCTCATCGGAAAGTTTTTTGCGCAAACGGCGCAAGCGTTCAAACAAAGCATTGGAGGGTTGCTCTTGTTGGTTGATGGAGCGGCCGGCCGCTTTGGTGGTTTGATTTTGCCTGTCGCCGGTGATGGGTACAAATTTTACAAGGTTCACCTTTTGCCCTTCAAACAATACGGCATTACTGGCAGAGGTCAACACGAGGGCGTAATGTTGCTGATAGGCTATTTCCAACAAACCCAATTGGATAAGCTGAATAAGGTAGTCCGACCATTCGGGATATTTCAGGTCTTTCCCTGCGCCAAAGGTTTTGACTTGGTCGTAGTCGTTTTTAATCACCGTTGCACTGCGCACCCCTCTTAACACATCAATCACCACCCCCATTGGGGCAGCTTGTTTCAAACGCGCCACTGCCGAAAGTGCTTTTTGGGCTATGAGTGTGCCGTCAAACGCTTGTCTCGGATGCCGGCAAACATCACAATTCCCGCAATTGCTGTCGGTTTGTTGCCCGAAATAATTGAGCAATACTCTGCGGCGACATAACTGTGTTTCGGCAAAACGCTGGAGCAGTTGGAGTTTGGTCAACTTTAGTTCCTGCCTGTTGCCCCCTTCGTCTTCAATAAACTGCCTTCGTTGCATAACATCGGAAATGGTGTAAAACATGATTGCTTTACCCGGCAGTCCGTCTCGACCGGCGCGTCCTATTTCTTGATAGTAGCTTTCTATGTTAGTGGGCAAGTTGTAGTGCAATACAAATCGCACGTTAGATTTGTCAATACCCATTCCGAAAGCCACCGTCGCACAAACCACCCGGATATTGTCCCGCAAAAATGCTTCTTGTACCCTGCTTCGCTCATCGGGCGACAAACCGGCATGGTATGCGGCGGCATTTATGCCTTTTAACCTTAGTTTCTCAGCCAATCCGACCGTTCCGTTTCGGCTGAGGCAGTAAATAATACCGGCTTCTCTGGGATGTTGTTCCAAAAACCGCAATACATGCTTCACTCGGTCAATAGCAGGTAATACGGCAAGGCTAAGGTTGGGGCGGTCGAAAGAAGTAACAAAAATGCGGGGGTCTTTAAAACCCAATTGCTGCACAATATCGGTACGCGTTGCTTTATCTGCCGTAGCGGTCAATGCAATGAAAGGGGTGTTCGGAAATCGCTCTTTGAGGATACGCAATTGTCCGTATTCAGGTCTGAAATCATGTCCCCAAAACGAAACACAATGCGCTTCGTCGATGGCAAACAGGTTGACTTGCAGTCGAGCCAAGAAATTTTGGAAATTATCGGTCTGCAATTTTTCGGGCGAAACGTAGAGCAGTTTTATTTGTCCGGAAAGACATTGTTGTTCTGTTTGGTACTGCATCTCATAGTCTTGACCACTGTTGATAAATGCCGCCGGAATGCCGTTTTGTTTAAGGGCTTCTACCTGATCTTTCATCAGGGCAATGAGGGGCGACACAACAATACCAATGCCCGGCATGATCATGGCCGGAATTTGAAAACAAACCGACTTGCCTCCGCCGGTAGGCATTAAAACTAAAGTGTCGGTACCGCTAAGGACGGATTCTATTATATCGGCCTGCATTGGTCTAAACTGGGAGTAACCAAAATAGGCTTTTAACGTCTGTAACGGGGTTTGGGGATATATAGGAATCATTAAAACAATATCTTTGCACCAAAAGTACGCTAATAATTATAAAATACAAACTCTAAAGTCATAATTGCCCTTTGATAGCAACAAGGCTACTTATCTTCTTAGATTTGCACCGATTTATAAGAGTGCCTTTTCCGACAGGATGGTTGTGGATGCCATTCAAACATTTCTCCCGTGTTATCTTCTAAATTAACAAGCACATAACTTTATCCTATGAGTATGTTAAAGGCTATTGCCAATTACAAAAGTCAAATAGCACTGCCTGCCATTAGTGGCGGTAATTTAAAAGCCCTGTTTAAAACCATCAGACAGGGAAGGGTGTCTCCAAACTTTTATGGAAGAACTGTTGCTTCCTTTTTCATGAGTGCTATAACACAACCTTTCAGATTTATAGAGCGAATGCGCTATAATGCAGGTCTCGACCGCACACTTCTAAAAAATCCGCCTGTATTTATCATCGGTCATTGGCGAAGCGGCACTACTCATTTGCACAATTTTATGGGACAAGACCCACAAATGGGGTACGTGTCCACCTATCATTCCGTTTTTCCCGAAATGCTGTTTGTACAGCCGGCAAGATTTATATTTGAGAGCTTTATGCGTTTTGCACTACCCAAAAAACGGCAAGGCGATAATGTGGTGATGAATGCCGATTACCCACAGGAAGAAGAATTTGCATTGGGCAATATACATGCCTTATGCTATTACAATTTTTGGTATTTCCCCAACAAAACGCTGGAGTTTTACCGCCGATATATAGACTTTGAAGGCATCAGCGATGAAGATTTGCGAACATGGAAAATAGAATACGAGCGGCTCATCAAAAAAGCATTAATCAATACCAAGGGAGATCGCTTTGTGTCGAAAAACCCGCCCAATACCGGCAGGATTAAATTGCTGTTGGAACTTTTCCCAAACGCTAAGTTCATTCACATTCACCGCAACCCTATTGAGGTGTTTTTGTCAACCAAAAAGTTTATTACCAGCATGATGCCCAGCCTTCAGCTGGACGATTCGAGTGACGAAATGATTACCAACAATATATTTGAGGTGTATAAAAAAATAATGCCCAAGTATTTAGAAACGCGCTCGTTGATTCCTGCCGGCCAGTTGTCGGAGGTTTGTTTTGACACGTTAGAACAAGACCCCTTATCGGAACTGCACCGCATCTATACGGAACTAAACCTGCCGGGGTTTGAACAAGCGGCCCCCTTGTTTTCCCATTACGCCGCCCAACAAAAGAGTTACCAGAAAAACCTTTTTTATATAGACCCCGCACTTTTAAATCGCATTCTGAACGAATGGGGCTTTGCGATGAAGGAATGGGACTATCAAGTACCTACGCATATTGAGGTAAAACAAGAGGTTGGTGCCCTTACCACAGTTGGTTAGCACTATGACCCACTGAATTGGCGCGCACGCTCTAATGCTTCGGCAATCGTTGTGCAGATATTGTTTTCACCAAGAATTTCCTCCAAGCCGGCTTTGGCAATCACCGACATCGGTTGGTCATTGACTTCGGTTAAGATAATCTGTATTTGTTCGGTCTTCGATTTTTTGCACAAACTTCGCAGGTTATTTAACCCCGTTGAGTCAATAAAAGGCACTTTCGACATGCGGATGATTCGCACTTTGGGACGGCGGCCTCCTACCCTACGCAGGGCTTCGTCAAACTTGTTGGCGGCACCGAAGAAAAACGGTCCGTTAATTTCATATACTTCAGTGTTAGGTGGCAGAATTAACCCGAGGTTATCATCGGTATCTTTTACCTCATCGGCAAGATCCCCGTCAAACTGATTTTTAATCACTTGAATTTCAGAGGTCTCGGCAGTCCGTTTGACAAACAATACCATAGCCATCAACACCCCTACTTGAATGGCTACGGTTAAGTCTATCACTACAGTCAAAAAAAACGTGCTCAATAATACCAACACATCGCTTTTGGGGTGCGAAAGCAAGTTTTTAAAAGACCGCCATTCGCTCATGTTATAGGCCACAACTACCAACACTCCTGCCAAGCAAGGCATCGGGATAAGACGTGCCCATTTACCTAAAAACAGCATGATAAACAAAAGGGTAATGGCATGAACAATGCCCGCTATGGGCGTGCGCCCGCCGTTTTTAATGTTGGTCATTGTTCGGGCAATCGCTCCGGTAGCGGGAATGCCGCCTACAAAAGGCACGACCATATTAGCCACTCCTTGCGCCACCAACTCCATATTCGAGCGGTGATTACCCCCGATAATGCCATCGGCAACCATCGCAGAAAGCAGCGACTCAATGGCCCCCAACAAGGCAATGGTAAAGGCGGGCTGAATGAGCGATTTCAATACTTCAAAACTCTCTACCGATGGAAACCGAAAGGCAGGAAGTTCGCCCGATATTTGTCCAAAACGACTGCCGATGGTTTCTACAGGAATATTCCATATAAGGGTAGCAATAGTGGTGAGCAATATGGCTACCAACGAACCGGGAATGGTGCGGTTAATGCGTGGAAAATAAATAATCAGCAGTACCGACACCACCGCCATGCCGAAAGCATACCAATTTATGCTGCCTATATGTTGAACGTATAATATCCATTTGTCAAAAAAATCGGCAGGCACTTTATCAATCGGCAAGCCCAAAAAGTCTTTTACCTGTGACGAAAAAATGACCACGGCTATACCACTTGTAAAACCGACTATGACGGGATAGGGCATAAATTTAATGATAGAACCCAGTTTAAATAACCCCATCAGCACCAACATCACTCCGGCCATAAAGGTAGCTACCAACAATCCGTCTATGCCGAATTTTTCTACAATGCCATACAAGACAACGATAAAAGCACCGGTAGGCCCGCCAATCTGTACACGACTACCGCCCAGCAAAGAAATGATAAATCCGGCAACAACAGCAGTAATCAACCCGCTTTGAGGCGATACGCCCGAAGCTATCCCAAAGGCAATCGCCAATGGTAATGCCACTATGCCGACAATGATACCCGCAATCAGGTCGGCAGTAAACTGCTTGCGGTTGTAGTTTTTGAGGGTGGTAATAATCTTGGGTTGCAACATATTAGAGGTGTTTGGTCATACGGTCGCAAAATTACTTCAAATACCAACTCCAAATCGGAAACTTTTACCAACGTCTAATAATATACCGGCCATTGTCAATCTATACCGCCACTAAAAAAAGCGGGTTAGCTTCAATCCCTTTTCTCCCACAAGCGTATAGGGACTAAGAACACCACCAATATTCAATATAAAGTAGTAACTTTGCAGGCTTTTAAAGGTGCTGCTCAAGCCCCGATTATACCAAAATCAAGTTGAAATTATGAAATTTAAAGACATCGTATCCATCAGCCAACTACCCGGACTATTTGAAATGATATCCTCCAAGCCAAACGGGGCAGTTGTTCGCTCCCTGCAAGACGGGAAAACTCAATTTGTATCTAGCCGAGTCCATAATTTTTCGCCATTAGATAAAATATCTGTTTATACCACCGATACCGACAGCGAACTTCTAGAAGTGGTTATCAAAAACATACAACAATACGAAGCCGACAACTCCGGAGCAACCTTGCCAACCCCTAAAGATGCTCCCGATTCGCTGCGCAATTTTTTAACCACTGTTTTACCAAACGCCGATCATGAGCGTATCTATGTGAGCGACATTCAAAAACTACTCCGATGGTATGTTTTACTCAAAACCGTTGAGTTGGAATTTGAAGTGAAGGAAGACAGCACCGATGATGCCTTACCCACTGATATGGAGGAGGAAACAGAAAACCTCACCGATGCCCCGATAGAAACGGAGCAGAGCGAACCAGACAACAAAGAGTAGCCTAACAATAGCAATGACTATTGAAGGAATGTTTTTTATGGCAAAAAGCGTGATTAGCTTTTGACCTATTCTTCCCGTCTTTATTTATTTACAATAGAAAGGGGTAAATATCAAAAAGGTCTATATACCTTTGCAACCTTATTTTGCATTTATCTTCACCAATCTCCTTTGTAAATGTTGGAGTGGTCTGCTTTTCCCGGAAAAGCCAAAAGTGTCATTACACAATTTAGGAAACTAATTACCCGCTTAGTAGATGCTACTTTGCTGTGGATAAGCCTTACCGCCCTTCTGCTCGCAATTTACGATATAGGATTTACCAACCTGCCCGAAACTAAAGCGCAGTTTTTTACGGCCTATATCGTCTTTATAGCCATCTTTTTCATTGCTTTCTTATTTCGCAACTTGTTGACCTTTGTCGGCAAATCCTTTACTTTTAAGGACAATTGGGGGCAATTAGGCTTGTTGTTGCTCAGTCTGTTGTTTTTATTAGGCGTTCTGTTTTGGCCGAGTTTGTTTAAATCTTACCATCAGGATGTAGATGCAATGCTGACCAATGCTTTGATTTATATCATTATCCTATTGGTATTTATTGAAGAAATTTCTAACCGAAGTGCCAACATACACTTGATAGCCAGCAATCCGGCCATCATTTTATCTATTAGTTTTGCCTTCATTATTTTTATTGGGGCTTTGTTGTTGATGCTCCCCAATGCCTCGGCAGACGTTATGAGTACGACCGGCAAACGCCTGACGTTTGTAGATGCCTTGTTTACCTCCACCAGTGCTGTATGTGTAACAGGTCTGATTGTCGTAGATACCGCCCATGATTTTACCCGTTTGGGGCAAATTATTATTATGATCTTGATACAGATCGGCGGGCTGGGAATTATGACCTTTACCAACTTTTTCGCCTTTTTCTTCAAAGGGGCAAGTTCGTTTCAAAACCAACTGTTGGTCAAAGACCTGATTAATGCAGACCAAATAGGTCAGGTTTTTAAAACCCTCATCAAGATTATTGTTGTAACCTTTAGCATTGAAATTATTGGTGCAATGTTTATATTTTTCAGCATAGACACTACGACTATGCCTTCCTTGAATGAAAGATTGTTTTTTGCTGTTTTCCATTCCGTATCGGCATTTTGCAATGCCGGCTTTTCTACATTTACCTCCGGACTGTATGAAGAGCCTATCAGATATAACTACAATATACATTTGATCGTAGCCATGCTCATCATTTTGGGGGGGATTGGTTTTGTGATTTTGTTTGACTATTACACCTACCTCAAAAACATTATAAAAGATAAACTTTACCGCTTTCTTAAATCAGAACGTTATTACTACACCCGACCGGTGGTATCGCTCAATACCAAAATAGTCGTTTACACAACGCTTATTTTACTCATTGTTGGGACGCTTTTGTATGGCTTTTTTGAGTATGATCATTCCCTTGCAGAACACCCAAGTTGGTGGGGGAAAGCAGTAACGTCCTTTTTTGGGTCGGTAACCCCTCGTACTGCTGGTTTTAATTCGGTAAACATGTCCTTACTGGCAGCACCTACTATTATGATTTACCTGCTGTTGATGTGGATTGGTGCTTCTCCCGGATCAACGGGCGGCGGGATTAAAACAACTACCTTTGCCATTGGTACGCTCAACTTTATCAGTGTAGCACGAGGTAAAAAGCAAATTGAAATCGGTTGGAAAGAAGTGCCCGGCGAAGCAGTACGTCGGTCGTTTGCCATTATCGCTTTGTCGTTGATTGTCATCGGGCTTTCGGTCTTTTTCGTTACCTATTTTGAAGAAAACAATCAAGGTATTATGACCGTAAACAATAACGAAACATTGGTCAATATCGCTTTCGAATGTTTTTCGGCATTCGGCACTGTAGGACTTAGTTTGGGAATTACCGCTAAACTAACTGCGGCAAGTAAGATCGTGCTCATCATTACCATGTTTATCGGCAGGGTAGGTACGCTTACCCTGCTTATCGGACTTATCAATGTGCTTGCAATTATGCCTTCTAAAGGCAATTTATACCAATATCCAAAAGAGGAGATTTTTATATCTTAACGAGTGTCTGATAGTATGAAGAAGGTATAGGGCATCGTAAAACGCCGGAAACAACGGTTTTCAAGTTTATAAAAAAGATTTCACTAACTTTGACTACCTGCTGACGACAATCAAGGGACAAGTTTTTTAACATTCTCAAATACAAATACCCGATGAAATTTATAGTAGTGGGATTAGGTAATTTTGGCGCTTCGTTGGCACTTAAACTGACCGAAATGGGGCACGAGGTAATAGGTGTAGATAATTCTATGGCTAAAGTTTCGCTGCTGAGGGATTCGATTACCCATACCGTTTGTTTAGATTCTACCGATGTTCAGGCGGTAGGAACGCTTCCACTGCGCGAAACCGATGTGGCGATTGTAGCCATTGGGGAAGATGTGGGGGCTTCTATTATGGCAACTGCTGTTTTAAAACAATTAAAAGTAAAACGGGTGATCGGCAGGGCAATTTCCCCCTTGCACGAAACCGTCTTGGGAGCGATGGGCATTACCGATGTGGTTCACCCCGAAGCCGAAACCGCCGAACGATTGGCCAAAAAATTAGACATCAAAGGAATTATCGACTCCTTCAACCTGACCGACCGATACAATATCATCGAAGCCACCGTACCCAACCGTTATGTCGGGCAAACCATCGGCGAGGTCAATTTCAGAAACAAATACAATGTTGTCATCCTGACCATCATCCGAAAAACCGAGCAGAAAAACATGCTCGGAGTTGTACACAAAGTCAGCGAAGTAATAGGAGTGGCAGCACCCGAAATGCGGTTTGAACAAGACGACGTGTTGGTGCTGTTCGGCAACATCAAGGACATTCAACGAATACTTGCTGAGGATGGTTAACCGGTAATGATTATGTGCTGGAAATTCGGTAGCAATAGTTCGATAAAAAATATCGAAGCAAAAGATTCTAAGATAAGAGTTCTAAGACATTGGGGTGATTTTTTTATAACTCACCACAATTAGCAGAGATGTCAAAAATACGGTCATTCCAAAATTGATTGTGTAGCCTTGTTTTGTTACAGCATTTATTAAGGAGCCTTCGCTTAAAGCGAAGGCTCCTTTTTTCCAAACCTAAATAACTCAACGAACTATTGCTTTATCCGACAGTTGCTTAATCAGCTTTCCCTTCATCCTTCTCCTCAACAGCTTCCTCTAACGCAGCAGCCCCTCCTTCGCTCTGCTCGACAGATTGTATAAAATGTTGGTAGTAACCGAGGATGACAGAGGTAAGGGGTAGGGCGATGATTAAACCCAAAATTCCCAACAGTTTGCCCCAAACGGAAAGCGATAACAAGATAATGGCGGGGTTCAATCCGGTGGCATTGCCCATGATTTTGGGAACAAGGATGACATCTTGAATGATTTGCACAACGACTTGTACCAACAATACTAAGCCCATCATCACCCAAAAGCTGCCCCCGGTTTCTAAAGAGTAGAGCAAAGCAAAAAACGATGCCGGAATAAACCCTACAATCTGTAGATACGGCACCAAGTTGAGCATTCCTATAAACAAGCCCAACGCAATTCCCATGGGTAGCCCGATGATTGAAAAACCGGTAGCGATTAAAATGCCTACGATGAGTGCAATAGATGCCTGTGCCCGGAAATAGGTATTCATCGAACGTTCTGTGTCGCTGACCACATCCACCACCACTGCGCGGTATTGCGGGGGGATAAGCGTTTTCCAATGATGGGAGATTAAATCGTAGTCTTTTAAAATGAAGATAAGGTAAAGTCCGATGATGGTAATCCCTAAAATGGTAATCAACACACTCACCGAGCCAGAAAACACCCCCCATGCACTGGGTAAAATCTTTTGTGCCAACATGTCAATAGTGGTTTCCAAGTTTTCAAATTTTAGAAACTCCTCAATGTTGATGTTTTGGGTAAATTCATCAATTTTATCTTGTAAGCCTTTGGGGAAATATGATTCAAATTTGTACCTCAATGCACTGTTGTTGACATATTCACCGGCTAACACACCTATATGTTTTGCATCGCGAACTAATCGGGGAATCAATAGGGTAAGCAAAAAGGTTAAGGAACCAAAAACCAACAACAAGGTGATGACCACCGAGATTAATCGGTTTTTTACCCGCAGTTTGTTTTGAATAAAAACAACCAAGGGATTGAGTAAATAGGCTAAGACCAACGCCACTGCAAAAGGAATCAGTACGTCGCTTAGGTAGTTTAGCAATTGAAGGGTGCCCCAAAAAAGGGCCACAAAAATGACAAGTCGTACTGTGCGGTCAAAGGTATAGGGTTTGTTGGTGTTAAAAGGCATAGGGTAGGCGTTGAATAGCGTATGAATAATCCATGAAAAGTTGAGAGATATTAGCAAAGATATAACATCACCAAGTTCATTGTAATACTCCGTAAGATTTTTATCTCATCGGCTACAAATATAGTTCGCAATCAAATTGAACCCATCTGAAATGGGGGTAACTGCCGGTAATGTTTTCAGCGCAATCCTTCAATTTGTTAGCTATTTGCAAAAAACGAAAAAAACTTTGGAAACTTTAGAACCTTTCGGCGTTTCCATCGTTTATGGTAGTATCTTTGCATCTCCTAACTTCAATTATGGACGAAACACTTAAAAAGATATTGCTTCAGGCATTCATCTTGTTTACTAAATATGGTATCCGCAACGTAAGTATGGACGACATAGCCGCACACCTGGGCGTATCAAAAAAAACCCTTTACCAACACATTGACAACAAAGCCGAGTTAATACACAAGGCAGTGGCAATGCACTTATCCAATGAGTGCGAAGTTACAAATGAACTTTTTGGCTCCGCAACGAATGCGATTGAAGAAATGTTGAGTATAGCCGATCATGTATGCAGACAGTTGAGCATGATGCACCCTTCGGCAATTTTCGAATTGAAAAAGTATTATCCCGAAAGTTGGGAACTGCTCGAAAACCACCGTAGTCAACATATTTATGGCAGTATTATTCAGAACATTACCAAAGGAATTAAGCAGGGGCTGTACCGTTCCGATTTAAAGCCCGAACTGATAGCGCGGTTCTATATTGCCAAGTCAAGGATATTGGTGGGCGATGACTATTTTTCAAAAACAGATTATCGTCCTGCAGAAATCATGTTAGAAATGATGCAATACCATATCTATGGCATTGCCACTCCTGAAGGAGTAGCTTACTTCCAGAAAAATGTCGAAAAAATTAAAACTCAAAAATATGTCCCGTATTCATAGAATATTACTAATCACCCTAACTGTTTTATTTACACTTCCCTCCGTCCTCTTTGCACAAAGCCCAACATCAGCCGATACTTTGCGTTTAAGTTTATCGGATGCCATCAACCGAGGGCTTCAAAACAATTTGACCAAGCAAAATGCAGCGTTAGATGTGCTTTCGGCACATAAGCAGGTCAATATATTGGTAGCAAGCGGGTTGCCGCAGGTAAATGCTACGATAAACTATAACCGTTATTTGCAATTGCCCGTCAGTTTGGTGCCGGCAGAGTTTTTTGGCGGCAACCCCGGTGAATTTGCAGAGCTTGCATTTGGAACAAACAATACTTTGGCGGTTGGCGGAACGGTCAACCAACTACTGTTTAGCGGAAGTTTTTTCATTGCTCTTAAAGCGACTCAA
The DNA here is from genome assembly GCA_937907475.1 of uncultured Bacteroidota bacterium. Classification (GTDB taxonomy): domain Bacteria; phylum Bacteroidota; class Bacteroidia; order Chitinophagales; family UBA2359; genus UBA2359. Next base: position 61,188 of record CALCIK010000228.1, read on the forward strand.
AGATTGATTGAACAGGCTGAACTGCAAGTAGAAGCATCCGACCTTCAAATTCGCGATGCCATTACCCGTACATATTTCTCTGCACTCATTATTCAAGAGAACATTGCCATTTTTGAAAAAAATATAGCGGTGTTGGCGAAGGTATTGTATGAAACAACCGCCCTGTACAATGCCGGCTTTGTCGAAAACATTGATGTTGACAGGTTAACGTTGCAACTTGCCAATCTCAAAACCCAACAGAGTTCACTCAAACGGCAATTAGAGAGTGTTTACAACCTCATCAAACTTCAGTTGGTGATGGACTTTTCCCAGCCCATCGCCCTTAATCAATCGCTCAAAGAGTTTATTGACCTGAATAATGTTGCTTTGCAAATAGATTCGCTTTCGGTACAAAATCGCATAGAGTTAAAGCAGTTGTCCCTATCAGACCAACTCAATGACTTGGGTATCAAACAACTTAATGCCACGCGATTACCTACGGTAACTGCTTTCTTGTCTTACGAGCGCAGGTTTCAAAGCAATGATTTTGATTTTTTTGCCGATAAATGGTTTCCCACCTCTATTGCGGGACTGCAAGTAGCAGTACCCATCTTTGATGGTTTGAGCAGAAGGAACCAAGTCGCCCAACGCCTGATTAACAAAAAGAAAATTCAAAACGGCCGAAGTCAGTTGTTGCAAAGCATTGACTTGGAAGTGGCGCAAGCAAAAATTGCTTACCAAAACGCCTTGGAACAACTCAAAAGCCAAGAGGCAAACGTTGCATTGGCTCAAAAAATTTACAACGTCAGTTTAGTAAAATATAAGGAGGGCATAGGGTCGAGCCTTGAACTGACCGATGCAGAATCCAAGTTATTTCAAAATCAAGGCTTATACCTTCAAGCCTTTTACAATTTGCTCATAGCACAAACCGACTTGCGCAAGTCTATGGGTATTTATTACTAATCAACCTATCCAACACACAAAACACTACAAACGATATTTCATGAAACAGTCTATTCTTATTACCACCATAAGTTTTATTTTGTTGTTTTTTGCAGCCTGCCAAGCCACTAACGGCGATAAAGCGACTGAATTAAAAACGCTAAAAGAACAGCAAAATAAATTGAACGAACAAATTGCCGCCCTTGAACAAGAAGTAGGCGGAAACGGCACTTCCGTAGCACAACCTTCTAAAGAAACAGCTGTGGAAGTCGTAGAACTACGCCCCCGCCCCTTTAACCACTTTTTAGAAGTTCAGGGAAAAGTAGAGTGTAGCGACAACATAGCGGTAAGCCCCAAGCAACCCGGAATTATGACCCAAGTATTTGTAGTAAGAGGTCAATCTGTCTCTAAAGGCGATATTTTGGGCACGCTTGACGATGCTGTTTTTCAACAGAGTCTTCAAGAGCTACAAACCAATATCTCATTTGCCCGAACGATTTTCGAAAAACAAAAAGCGTTGTGGGATCAAAAAATAGGTACGGAAGTTCAGTACCTGACCGCTAAAAACAACGTGGAAACCTTAGAGTATAAAATGGCTACGTTGCAAAAACAAGCCGATTTATATAATGTGCGCGCACCGATAAGCGGCACAGTAGAAGAGGTAAACATCAAAGTAGGCGAGGGCGCGATGATTGGTTCGCCGGTACCACCCTTTAGAATTGTGAACCTTGGCAACATGAAAGTGTTGGCAGACTTGGCCGAAACTTATGTCAGCAAAGTAAAGGTAGGCGATAATGCCGAAGTATTTTTACCCGATTTGGGCAAAACCGTTAATTGTAAAATAAAAACCATCGGGAATATCATTAGCAATGCCGGCAGAACCTTTCAGGTAGAACTTAAACTACCAAACATTTCCGGTATTAGGACAAATATGGTAGCCATGGTGAAAATACAGGATTATGCAGTAGGCAGTGCTATTGTTGCACCTATCAATGCCATTCAAAATTCAGATGAAGGGAACTATGTGTTTGTTGCCGAAAAAGCCGATGGCAAGTTTGTGGCAAAAAGACAAATCATCGAGATGGGTATTGCGGGCGGCAACGAAGTTGAAGTAAAAAGCGGCTTAAAATCAGGCGATATGCTGATAACTACCGGATACCAAGACCTCAATACCGGTCAGTTGGTCAAGTTTTAACGGTCAATACCGAGTATTACATTTGTAGAAAAGCACTTCTTTATTTTGCCCTACTGTTTCTGTCGGGCAAAAGAGTAGCAGTAATGTCATCAACTATTCATTGCTTAACACACACCTCTCAAGATATATATGAAACCCTTCAAAGAGTTTGGACCCACAAGTTGGTCTATAGATAATAAAACCAGTATTTTTGTAGTAACGGCAATCTTAACCATTTTCGGTATTTCCACTTATTTCAGTCTGCCCAAAAACCAATTTCCGGATATTGTCATACCCACCATGTATGTCAGCACCATCTACCCGGGCACTTCGCCGGCAGATATGGAAAACTTGGTTACCCGCCCTATAGAAAAGCAAATCAAATCTATTGCCGGTGTAAAAAAGATAACGAGCAACTCCATTCAAGATTTCTCGAATGTGGTGGTGGAGTTTAACACCGATGTCAAGGTTGATGCCGCCAAACAAAAGGTAAAAGATGCCGTTGACCGTGCCGCAACCAATCTGCCTAAGGACTTGCCTAATGCCCCAACAGTATTGGAAGTAGATTTTTCGGAAATCCCGATTATGAACATTAACATATCGGGGGAGTTCGACCTCATCAAGCTGAAAAACTACGCCGAAGACATTAAAGACGAAATTGAGCAGTTAAAACAGATTACCCGCGTGGATATGGTGGGTGCTTTGGAACGCGAAATCCAAATCAACGTGGATATGTTTAAACTGCAAAGTGCCAATGTTACCTTTGGTGATATTGAGCGGGCGGTTTCAACCGAAAACATGACCATCTCAGGCGGTTTGATTAACATGACCGACATGAAACGGGCACTTCGCGTAAAAGGGCAGTTTAGCAATGCGATGCAAATAGGCGATATAGTGGTCAAAAGCATGACCGGTACGCCGGTCTATCTCAAAGATATTGCAGAAATAAACGACACTTTTAAAGAGAAAGAAAGTTTTGCCAGATACAACGGCAAGAACGTGATTACCTTAAATGTTATCAAACGCAGCGGTGAAAACTTAGTGGAGGCATCAGACAAAATACATGCCTTGGTAGATAAACTCAAATCAGAAAAATTCCCCTCCGAATTGAACGTTACGATTACTGCCGACCAATCGGAACAAACCCGCACAACCTTAAACGACCTGATTAACTCCATCATCATTGGGTTTATATTGGTTACCATTGTCTTGATGTTTTTCATGGGGGTAACCAATGCATTTTTTGTGGGCTTGTCTGTTCCGTTGTCTATCTTTTTGGCGTTTATCGTGATGCCAACTATTGGGTTTGAGTTAAACATGATTGTGCTTTTTGCCCTGCTTTTTGCGTTGGGCATTATTGTAGATGACGCGATTGTGGTGATAGAAAACACCTATCGCCTTTATAAAAACGGGCAAATTCCGATTATTACCGCCGCTAAAATGGCAGCAGGTGAAGTTTTTGTGCCCGTTTTAGCAGGCACGCTCACCACGCTCGCCCCTTTTGTGCCTTTGGCATTTTGGGGCGGAATAGTGGGTAAGTTTATGATGTATTTGCCCATTACCCTCATTCTTACCTTAGTGGCTTCGTTGATTGTGGCGTTTATCATCAACCCTGTGTTTGCAGCAACTTTTATGAAGCCCGAAATCTTGCACCCCACTCCCGAGGAAAGGCGCAAGCGAACCCGTTCATTTATTACGACTGCCATAGTCATGGCCATTGTTGCCGGCATCTCTTATTTGATTGCTCCTAAAGGGGTGGGCAACTTTTTTGCTATTGCTTTAGTACTGTACCTTTCTTACAAACTCTTTATCAAGTATTTGGTCATCGGGTTCGAACATAAAGTGCTTCCTGTTTTAATGGATGCCTACGAATCAGTATTAATTTTTCTGCTCAAATCGTGGCGACCTTATGCCATGCTGTTCTTCACGATATTTTTACTTTTTTTCTCTTTCTACCTGATAGGTGTTAGAACGCCACCAATAGAGTTTTTTCCAAAAGGCGACCCCAACTACATCTATGTGTATATGAATTTGCCGGTAGGAACGAACCAAAACTATACCGACTCTATTACTCAATTGGTTGAAAAGAAGGTAGAAAAAATAATGGGCAAAGACAACCCTATTGTTGAAGCCATCAGCAGTAATGTCGCCGTAGGTGCAGGAGACCCTTCAAGTGGCGACCGTAGTGCCGCCTCCAACCGTAGCAAGGTGAGTGTCTCTTTTGTGAAATTTGCAGAGCGTCAAGGTCAATCTACACAGGATTATATGGACAAAATAAGGGCGGAGGTAAAAGATATGCCCGGCGTTCAGGTAACAGTGGATCAGGAACGAAACGGTCCTCCTACCGGTGCACCCATCAATATAGAAATCAGCGGAGAAAACTTAGAGGAATTGGTAGATGCATCCGCTCGATTTAAATACTATTTGCAAGACTCCCTTCAAATTCCGGGTATAGAAGAATTGAAATCAGACTTTGTTAACAACAACCCCGAAATTATCGTCAGTGTCAACCGCGAGCGCGCCAATCGCGAAGGAGTTTCTACAGCCTTTATCGGTTCTGAACTTCGAACCGCTGTTTTCGGCAAAGAGGTATCTAAGTTTAAAGACAACGAAGACGAGTATCCCATTCAGTTGCGCTATAAATACGACCAACGAAACGATATTGATGCGCTTCTTAACACCAAACTGACTTTCCGTTCCGAAACAGGGCAAGTCAAAAACCTCCCTTTGGCCGCCGTAGCAGATGTGAAATATACAAGTACTTACGGGGGGATTAAACGCAAAAACCTCAAACGGGTAATTACACTCAGCTCAAATGTTTTGAGTGGCTATACGGCAAACGAGGTAAACGAAACCATCCAAAAAGCGGCAACTAAATTTACCCTCCCTAAAGGTATAGACGTTAGCTTTACCGGTGAACAGGAAGAACAAGCCGAAACCTCTGCCTTTTTAATGCGCTCACTGTTGATTTCCTTGGGGTTGATTTTCCTCATTTTGGTAACGCAGTTTAATTCGATAAGTAAAACCGTCATCATCCTTAGCGAAATCATTTTCAGTATTACCGGTGTTCTGTTGGGTTTCAGCTTTTTCAATATGACCATTTCCATCGTCATGGTGGGGATTGGAATTGTCGGATTGGCGGGAATTGTGGTCAAGAACGGAATTCTCATCGTTGAGTTTGCCGATTTGATGCGAGAAAAGGGAATTGGACTACATCAGTCGGTGGCATTGGCTGGAAAAATTAGGATAAAACCGGTATTGCTGACTGCTGCTTCTACAACACTAGGTTTAATTCCCTTAGCATTAGGAATGAATATCAATTTCTATACCCTCTTTACCGACCTCAACCCGCAGTTTTTCTTAGGCGGCGATAGCGTGGTATTTTGGGGACCTCTATCTTGGACTATTATCTTTGGACTAACCTTTGCTACTTTTCTTACTCTATTAGTCTTGCCGGCAATGTATGCCATTCGATACGACCTAGGAGAAAAATATCATAATCGGTTTGGTAAAAAAGCAACTGCAATAGAAACCGAAACTCCGGCAGAAACTGTTCCATTTGTATAAATCGGTAAAAACAGTAACCTTAAACATCATAAAAAAACGCTGACAGGAAATATTACCTTGTCAGCGTTTTTTTTTATTGCTTTGTTTCAGTCGTCTTCTTCATTTTCATCCTCTTTACTGTCGGTATGTTTTGATGATTTGGAAGTTCTGCCGGAGGTAACACCAAGGTAAGTTTCCAAGGTTAGTAATAGGTTGATGAATAAATCGCTGATTTGTTTCATCAACATCGCCCTTTTGCGTTTGCGTTTGGCAATAGCTTTCAAATCATCCTCACCGGCTTCGCCCGATGCTAAAACGGCATTATCATCTACCGAATCCCAAAACATGCGACTGGCGTATTGAATCGGACTAAAAGCTGCTTTCAGTTGTAGCAGGCTTTTTTGGATTTCCAACTCCTGTTCTTTCATTTTAAGTTTCAGGCGTTGCTTTTCGAGATCTAGCTTATAGGCGTTTCTGCTTTTAATCATTTTTTTCGTTTTCTTCGATGCTTTCTAAAATAAAGGCAAAGAAACGGTGGTCAATAAACCGCTTGATGCGTTTCCAAAACAGGATGATAATGAGGGTGAACAACAGATAAGAACCTGCAAAAATCCCAAATCCTAAAGGCAAAGACTGGAACACATGTGCTATCAAAATAGCCACAAATATATTGGCAAACAGGAATGTGAAAAACAAAAACAAAATGATAATCACCGACAACAGGATGAAAGAGGAGGTAGATGCCGCTTTCTCTAATCCGCTGATGCGATAGTATTCTAGGCGCAATTCAACATACTTATGTACATCTTTTATCAGTTGCTCTGCTGCCGATAAATTTCCTGTTTCCAAACTTTTTGATTTTTGTTGAGGGTTAAAACAATACGAAACTAAAAGAACATTCGGAAAGGGTAAGACTTTGAGTGCAGGAATATTTATACCGAAAACACCAATCATACCATTCCCTAAATATCTGTTTCAAAACACCAATCTACAACATAAAGACATGTTTCGATTTCAGGGATGAAACCGATGTATGTTGTAATTTGATTAGTTGCTAATCTTAAAACATGGTCGGAAAAAATACGACCATACTTCGTTTTTAGCTCGACCATCAATATGCTTAAACGAAGGTCAAACGTTGACCCCTGCCCTATTAAGCATTTGCACCGGTGATGGTATCTACATCTAACTTGCCATTACCGTTCATTTGTTTAGCGGCATCTTCGGCAAGTTCTTCGACCGATACTTTCCAATCATTCAGTGCATCCATGCTTTTCTCAGCTTTGGCTTCCAACTCTAAACGAATTTTTTTAGCCTGACGAAGTAATCTCTTACGGGTTTTTTTACCGCTTTGTGGTGCAAACAACATGGCTACGGCAAAACCCATAGCAAAAACAAATAAAAACCAAATTAACTTTCTCATGATTTAACTTTTCTTAGAGTAATTTTAAAAATAAAGAATAATGCAAAGTTAATAATAAACATCCAAAATGGAACTATTTTGGCAAACAGTTTTCTGAACACCTCAACTTATCAACTGATGTAAGTTTTGGACTGTTTAATTCACTTATATAACAATCGAATTTACCCTCCTTTAGTTTATACGGCATTATTGCATTTACAATGTTTATCTACTTGATACTATGGATTTATTGGTGATAGAGAACGTGGTGAAGGTCTTTGGAAATACAAATGCGGTGGATCATATTAGCCTGCGTGTACCCGAACAAACTATTTTCGGGCTTTTAGGTCCTAACGGGGCGGGTAAAACAACCCTCATTCGAATGATTACCGATATTCTTTACCAAGATAGTGGGACTATCCGGCTAAACAATATACCCGATAACTCTGAGAGGAGTCTTTTCATTGGGTATATGCCCGAAGAGCGAGGGTTATACAAAAAGATGAAAGTGGGCGAACACCTGCTTTATTTGGCACAACTTAAAAACCTTTCGGCAAAACAGGCTAAAGAAAAGCTCCAATATTGGTCAGAAAAATTTGCCATTACCGATTGGTGGAACAAACAGGTGGGCGAACTTTCTAAAGGAATGCAACAAAAAGTGCAATTTATTGCAACGGTTATTCACGAACCTAAGCTCATCATTCTCGATGAGCCATTTTCGGGATTAGATCCCATCAATACCAACCTCATCAAAGACGAAATTTACAATCTTAAACAAAACGGCGCGACCATTCTTTTTTCGACCCACCGAATGGAACAGGTAGAAGAAATCTGCGAGCGCATTGTTTTGGTCAATAAAGGGAAGGTGATTTTAGAGGGGGGGGTAATGGAATTGAAAAACCGGTTTAAAGAGAATAAATTCCAATTGGTTTACGAGGGCACAATTCCCCAAGATTTACCCGATACACTTCCTTTTGAGGTACTTGACAACTCGGAACAACAACTCACGCTACACATTAAAGATGGGTTTACGGCTAATCATATTTTGCAATTTTTCATTGACAACGGGTTGCCGGTAAAGGCATTTAACGAAATGCTACCGTCTATCAACGAAATTTTTATCAATCAGGTACAGGGAAATGTTGCCGACAAACAATAGCACAGAGATGATTTAGTGCTGAAGGATTTGTGATTTTGGGGAATTAGAATAATCATTGCTCGCCGGAACTTTAGTTATGGATATTACACAAAAACTCTTTAAAATATTTCTTGCTCTGCAAGGTGTTATCTTTTTGCTTTTGGCTTACCACAACAGCGTTCATCCCATCGGAAACCTGTTGCCCTACTCGGTTATGTTTCTCCTGTTTACCAGTCCGGTTTTGGTGGTAGCAAGTGTTTTGCAATTGTTTTCAAAAGCAGAGGGACAATCTCCTGCCCAAAAGATAACCATGAAAATTGCAGCAGTGGTGGGTGTTCTTGCCGGATTGATGGGGCTAACCATGATTGTCGGTTTATATTTGGTTTACAACAGTTTTATCCAATCCCTGTAAGAGGGTATTTCAGAAGACATTAAAAACAATCGGTTTTATGCGAAAAATAGGGCTTATCATACAAAGAGAATATCTGAGCAGGGTAAAAAAGAAATCGTTTATTTTAACCACGTTGTTGGTGCCAATCGGGTTTTTGTTATTGCTTGCCGTGCAATTTATTTTGGTAGCGTTTAACTCCGACACCCTTAGAATTGTGGTGAAAGACGATACAGGTAATTTTGCCCATCGCATTAAAGATACCGAATCGCTGTATTTTAAAAAATCCAACGAAACCCTAGACCAACTCAAAAGCAACTATCAAGCGCAAGGGTATGACGGAGTTTTGTATATCCCACAGTTCAACCTCGATAACCCAAACGGCATTACCTATTACTCCGATAAATTGTTAGGACTTTCGGCAAAGTCCTATATACAAAGCGAGCTGAAAGACGAACTTCGCAAGCTGAAACTCGCCGAGATGGGGGTGAATGACGAAGTTTACAGCCGCGTTCAAAAGGTGCAAGTCAGCATTTCGGAAGAAGCCTCGAGCGGCAGTTCGGGCAATACGGGATTGGCAACTGCTGTGGGATTTGTCATGGGATTTCTGATGTACATGATTATCTTTATCTACGGGGCAATGGTCATGCGCGGGGTGATGGAAGAAAAAACCAACCGCATCGTAGAGGTCTTACTCTCCTCTGTGCGACCGTTTCAATTGATGATTGGTAAAATAGTGGGTATCGGTGCTGTAGGGCTAACCCAATTTTTTATCTGGATTGTTTTGATGTTTTTAATCAACCTAGGTTTGGGATTATTTGTCGGAGGAACGGGAGGAACAATGCCCGGCACATTTGGCAGCAACGGCATGGTGGGAGGCAACGAACAACAAATGGAACAAGCTATGCAGATTGCCCAAAGCATTCAAGGGCAACTGGAAAGCCTGCCTTTGGGGATGTTGATTGTGGGCTTTATTTTTTACTTTTTGTTTGGTTATGTGATGTATGCCGCCATGTTTGCAGCCGTAGGCTCGGCGGTAAACGACGAAAGCGAAACCCAATCGTTGACCTTTCCGGTCAGTTTACCCATTATCATCTCTATTTTCATCCTTAGTGCCGTCATCGAATCGCCCAATAGCGGGTTGGCTTTTTGGTCATCGCTAATTCCGCTGTTTTCACCCATCATCATGCCTTTCCGCATCGCTTTTGGCGTACCCCTTTGGGAACTGCTTGTTTCTATGGTATTATTGGTTGCGGGTTCAATGGCTATGGTTTGGTTATCTGCAAAGATTTATCGCACCGGTATCCTGATGTACGGAAAGAAAGTGAGCCTTTCAGAAATTGCCCGATGGATGGTAAAAAGCAGTGCCTAACCTTTGATGTTCTTCGTTTTTCTATTAACCAAGTATCCACACCACCCATGTTTACCGGCATTATTGAAACAGTTGGAACGGTTCACGCCTTGCAAAAAGAGGCAAACAACCTCCATATCACCATACATTCCGACATTAGCCATGAACTTAAAATTGACCAAAGCATTGCCCATAACGGAGTATGCCTGACAGTGGTCGAAGTCAATGCTAAAGAACAGTTGCACCGCGTAACCGCCATACACGAAACCCTGCTGAAAACCAATTTAAACCAATTGGAGGTTGGGCATCGGATTAACCTAGAGCGTTGTATGCAGGCAAATGCCCGGATTGACGGTCATTTTGTTCAAGGACATGTAGATCAAACTGCCCAATGTACCCAAATTAAAGAATCCGGCGGAAGTTGGTATTTTACCTTTTCCTACGAACCCCTGACCGACAATATCTTGGTGGACAAAGGCTCCATCTGTATTGACGGCACAAGTTTGACGATTGTAAACGCAACGGACAGCGAATTTACCGTAGCCATCATTCCCTATACTTACGAAAACACCGTTTTTCATGCCTATCGAACCGGCACTATCGTCAATCTCGAATTTGACATTATTGGGAAATACATCACCGCGCTTTTTAAAAGATATAACCGGCATACGGGGAATGGGTAAAGTCTGTTCACTGAATTAACCATCCCCGCTACCCAACTCACTATGACCCATAGCCAATTGTTTGAACTGCTGGAAAGCAAAGTAGCCCAATTTAACCAACCCTCGTTTATAGAAAACGACCCTATTTCGGTGCCTCACCGGTTTACCCGACAACAAGATATAGAAATAGCCGCCTTCCTGAGTGCCATCTTAGCTTGGGGTAGCCGTAAAGCCATCATCAAAAGTGCCAACCACTTTATTCAGTGCATGGACAACGATCCATACAATTTTGTATGTCATTGTGAGGATACAGATTTGAAGCCTTTTACCAACTTCAAACACAGAACCTTTAACCCAACCGATGCCCTTTATTTTATTACTTTTTTTAAACACTATTACCTCCACCACGATACCTTAGAAGCTGCTTTTGCACAACATTTAAGTGCGGAGGACGAACATGTTGGCAACGCTTTAACCGGATTTCACCAATTGTTTTTCGACCTGCCGTTTGCCCCGCAACGAACCCAAAAACATATTGCCACTCCCTTGCGAAACTCTGCTTGTAAAAGGCTCAATATGTTTTTGCGCTGGATGGTCAGAACCAATGATGCGGGTGTTGACTTCGGGTTATGGAAACACATTCAACCGGCTCAACTACTTTGCCCTCTTGATGTACATGTGGACAGAATAGCCCGCAACTTAGGACTTTTGAACCGAAAACAAACCGATTGGAAAGCCACCCTAGAACTCACCCAACACCTCCGGTTGTTTGATCCCAACGATCCTGTTAAATATGACTTTGCGCTTTTTGGAATGGGGGTTCTGGGGAAAAATGAGGTTTGGTAAATCCAACGCTTTCCATTGAAACGTTTTACTTGTCTTTTGAAACGTTGTTGCTCATAAACGAATCGTTCTTGCTCATAAACGAATCGTTCTTGCTCATAAACG